>DASSGI010000385.1:0-18176 GCA_035857655.1 Casimicrobiaceae bacterium
TGCTCATTCGCACCTACTCGGGCGCGCTCGTGCAGTATCGCGAGGGGAAGATCGACTACAAGCCGCTGCGATTGAACGCCGGCGACACCGATGTCCTCGTGCGCACGGCGGCGGTGCGCCCGAGCGGGCCGCCGGTGCCGATCGATTACAGCCTCGCAAAAACGCCCGACGGCTGGAAGTGCTACGACGTTGTCGTCGGCGGAGTGTCGCTCGTCACCAATTACCGCGACGAGTTCAACGCGCAGGTCCAGAAGGGCGGCGTCGACGGGCTCATCAAGACGCTCGCCGATCGTAACAAGGGCGTGCCGGCAAAATGAGCGCGTCGATCGATGCGCCCGACATCGCATCCGGCGGATTCTCCGCGGATGCCACGGGCGCCCGGTGGAGCTATGCCGGCCCGCTGACCTTCGCGAACGCGAGCAGCGTCTTCTCCGCGGCGGCTCTCATGCCGTTGCCCACGTCCGGCGACGTGGATCTGTCCGGGCTTGCCACGGTCGACTCGTCGGCCGTCGCCGTTCTGCTCGCGCTCTCGCGGCGCGCGCAGGAAGAGGGAAAGCGCCTCGTGTTCAGCAAGGTCCCGGCGGCGCTGCGGGCGCTCGCCGATCTCTATAGCGTCGAGGACCTGCTCGCCGCCTGACTTCATCGGACGCGGCCCGCGCCGCGCATCCTGATCTTTCCGTCCTGCCACGTGTCCATTGCCGTCGAAGTCGTCAACGTCGCGCGCCGCTTCGGCTCCGTGCAGGCGCTCGACGGCGTGAGCCTCAGCGTCCACGAAGGCGAGTTCTTCGGACTTCTCGGCCCCAACGGCGCGGGCAAGACAACGCTCATATCGATCCTCGCCGGCCTCACGCGGGCCGACCGCGGCACCGCGCGCATTCTCGGTCACGACGTCGTCGACGCGTACCGTGCTTCGCGGCGAGCGCTCGGCGTCGTTCCGCAGGAGCTCGTGTTCGACCCGTTTTTCACCGTTCGTGAAACGCTCGAAATCCAATCCGGGTATTTCGGCATCCGCGACAACGCCCGCTGGATCGACGAGATCCTCCACCACCTGGACCTCGAGGCGAAGGCGAACGCCAACATGCGCTCGCTCTCCGGCGGGATGAAGCGCCGAGTGCTCGTCGGCCAGGCGCTCGTTCACAAGCCGCCCGTGATCGTGCTCGACGAGCCGACCGCGGGTGTGGATGTCGAGCTTCGGCAGAGCCTGTGGGCGTTCATCCGCAAGTTGAATCGCGACGGCCACACGATCATCCTGACCACGCACTACCTCGAGGAAGCGGAAGCGCTGTGCTCGCGCATCGCGATGCTCAAGGGCGGAAAGGTCGTCGCGCTCGACACCAAGCAGAATCTCCTCTCCCGGTTCGCGGGGCTCACCGTCAGGCTCGTCGCCTCGCGCGTTCCCGCGGCGTGGCAGCCGCGCGTGCTGCGCCAGGACTCCGGGATCTTCTTCATCGGTCTCGAGCGCTACTCCGAGCTCGAGGCGCTTCTCGCGGCACTCCGCGAGGAGGCGATCGCGATCGACGAGCTCGCGCTCTCCGAGACCGATCTCGAGCAGGTCTTTCTCAAGATCATGTCGGAGAGCGCCACCGGAGCGGCGCTCTCCGAGGCGGTGCGATGAAGCCAATCTCCGGTGCCGGATGGTTGACGCTTCTCTACAAGGAGCTCCTGCGCTTCCGGAAGGTCTCGTTCCAGACGGTGCTCGCGCCGGTGCTGACCGCGCTTCTCTACTTGCTGATTTTCTCGCACGTCCTCGAGTCGAACGTCTCGGTGTTCGGCGGCAGGGTCTCGTACACGGCGTTCCTGATCCCGGGGCTCGTGATGATGTCGGTTCTGCAGAACGCGTTCGCGAACACGTCGTCGTCGCTGATGCAGTCGAAGATGAACGGCAACCTGATCTTCATCCTGCTCCCGCCGCTTTCGCCGCTCGAGTTCTTCGCCGCGTACGTCGTCGGCGCGATGGTGCGAGGGCTGGTCGTCGGTCTCGGCGTGTTTGCGGTGACGCTCTTCTTCGTGCCGTCGCTGCTCGTGATGCCTCATCCCGCGTGGGCGCTCGGCTTCGCGCTGCTCGGCAGCGCGATACTCGGAACGCTCGGCCTGGTCGCTGCGATCTGGGCCGACAAGTTCGACCAGATCGCGGCGTTCCAGAACTTCATCATCGTTCCGCTCACGTTCCTGTCCGGCGTCTTCTACTCGATCCACTCGCTGCCGCCGGTCTTCCAGAACCTGTCGCACGCGAATCCTTTCTTCTATATGATTGACGGGTTCCGCTACGGGTTCTTCGGGCTCTCCGACGTGGCGCCATCGACAAGCCTCGCGATCGTCGCCTTGTGCGCGCTGCTGCTGTCGACACTCACGCTCGCGATCCTCAAGAGCGGCTGGAAGCTGCGGCACTGACCGAGAAACGCTCGCGGCCGCGCGGGAACCGACAGCGGCGGCTCGCCTCCGACATCCACCGCCCGAATCCTCCGGAGAAGAGTCCTATGGTCACGCCCGAATCCATCAAGACGGCGATCGCAGCCGCCATCGCCTGCGAGCACATCGAAGTGCGCGGCGACGGCCAGCACTGGGAAGCGGTGATCGTGAGCAACGCGTTCGACGGGCTTCCGCGAATTCGCCAGCATCAGCTCGTCTATGCCGCGCTGGGCGAGCGCATGCGCGAGGAAATCCATGCGCTGTCGATGTCCACGCTCACGCCTGCGCAGTGGGCGGCGGCTCGGGAGAGCTCGCGATGAACCGACCGCGCTCGCTCGTGCGCCGTCGCTCGTGCGGGGCCGCCGCGCGCTGAAGATGGACAAGCTGCTGATCGAAGGCGGCGGGCCGCTGGTCGGTGAAGTGCGAGTCTCCGGCGCGAAGAACGCCGCGCTGCCGATCCTCTGCGCGGCGTTGCTCACGGTCGAGCCGCTCGTGCTCACGAACGTCCCGCGCTTGAACGACGTGCGGACGATGCTGACGCTGCTTTCGCAGATGGGCGTCCGCCACGAGGCGCCTTCGCCTGGCACCGTCGCGCTCGATGCGTCGCGGATCGACTGGCCGCTTGCGCCGTACGAGCTCGTGAAGACGATGCGCGCGTCGATACTCGCGCTGGGACCGCTCGTCGCGCGCTGCGGCGAGGCGCGCGTGTCGCTGCCCGGCGGCTGCGCGATCGGGCTCCGCCCCGTCGACCAGCACGTGAAAGGCCTCGTCGCGATGGGCGCCGAGATCGACCTCGAGCACGGCTATATCAGCGCACGCGCCAGACGCCTTTCGGGCACGCGCTTCGTCTTCGACCTGGTCACGGTGACCGGCACCGAGAACCTGCTGATGGCGGCGTGCCTCGCCGAAGGAACGACGATACTCGAGAACGCCGCGCGCGAACCCGAGGTCGCCGATCTCGCGCGCTGCCTGAACGCGATGGGCGCGCGCATTGCAGGCGCAGGAACCGACAGCATCGTGATCGAAGGCGTCGAGCGGCTGCACGGAGCGACGCACGCGATCATGCCCGACCGCATCGAGACCGCGACATTCGTCGCCGCCATCGTTGCGACCGGCGGCGAGGCGATGGTGACCGGCACGCAGGCCGATACGCTCGACGCGGTGCTCGGCAAGCTCACGGACGCCGGCGCCGACATCACGGTGGCGGGCGACGCGATCGCCGTGGCGCGGCGCGGCCCGCTCGCGCCGTTTACGCTGCGCACGGCGCCCTATCCGGGGTTTCCGACCGACATGCAGGCGCAGATGATGGCGCTCGCCACGCGCGCCGAGGGCGCGACCGTCGTCACCGAGACGATCTTCGAAAACCGGATGATGCACGTGCAGGAGCTCGTGCGTCTCGGCGCGGACATCGGCGTCGAAGGCAATACGGCCGTGGTGCGCGGCGTGTCGAAGCTGACCGGCGCGAATGTCATGGCAACGGATCTGCGCGCTTCCGCCTGTCTCGTGATCGCCGGGCTGATGGCGGAAGGCGCGACGACGATCGACCGCATCTACCACCTCGATCGCGGCTACGAGCGGATCGAGGAAAAGCTGTCGCAGCTCGGCGCGCAGATCCGGCGCGTGTCGTGACCACCAGCAACGATCTCGGCGCTTCTCCGCTCGGCCGCGCGGCGACGTACGCTGAGCGCTACGACCCCGATTTGTTGTTCGCAGTCGAGCGCGCACCGCAGCGCGCTCTGCTCGAGCTCGGGACCGACCTGCCGTTTCGCGGCGCGGATGTATGGAATGCGTACGAGGCGAGCTGGCTCGACGCGCAAGGAAAGCCGGAGATCGCGATCGTCACGTTCGTCGTGCCGGCGGATTCGCCGCGGCTCGTCGAATCGAAATCGGTCAAGCTCTATCTCGCGTCCTTCAACCAGGAGCGTGTCGCATCGGCAGCGGAGGCCAGGGCGACGATCGCCCGCGATCTGTCGAATGCAACCGGCGCAGCCGTCGCCGTGACGCTCACGCTGCCGCAGGATTTTGCGAAGCTTCGCCATGCCGAGCCCGCCGGCGAATGCATCGATGCTCTGACGCTCTCCGGCGTGCACGACGCGCTCGCGCCCGAATCGCTGTCGTCGGCGGGCCCCGTCGTCAGCGAAGCGCTCCACTCGCAGCTTTTCCGCTCCGTGTGCCCGGTCACCGGACAACCGGACTACGCGAGCGTCGAGCTCGCCTATCGCGGCACGCGCATCGATCGGGCCGGTCTCCTCGCCTACCTCGTGTCGTTTCGCCGCCACCCGGGATTCCACGAGCACTGCGTCGAGCTGATCTTCACCGATGTCTGGCGTCGTTGCCGTCCCGAGGCGCTCTCGGTCCATGCGCGATTCACGCGGCGCGGCGGCATCGACATCAATCCGTACCGGACGAGCGGCGACGAGCCGCCGCCATCGAACGCCCGCACCGCGCGGCAGTGAGAAGACCGTGAGCTCCGCCTCGGGCACGCCACCGCAAAAGTACTTCCTGTCGCTGGTGGCCCCGCTCAAGGACGAGGAAAGCTATCTGATCGAGTTCGTCAACTACTATCTGATCCACGGCGTCGATCACTTCTACTTCTACGACAACGACAGCACGATTCCCGTCCGCGAAGTTCTTTACGACTATCGCGAGCACTGCACGGTGATGCGAGCGCCCGGCGATGCCGTTCAGGCGCGTGCGTACGCGCATTTCTGCAAGCATTTCAAGAACGAGTCGAAATGGGTCGCCGTGTTCGACATCGACGAGTTCGTGCTGCCGCACCGGCACGGCACGTTCCGGGAGTTCCTGCTCGACCACGACCACTGCGACGGCATCGGCATCAACTGGGTGATGTTCGGCGACGGGCATCACAAGACAAGGCCCGCGGGCGGCGTGATCGAGAACTATCTCTATCGCGAAGCGAGGCAGCACCCCTGCATCAAGTCGGTCGTCAAGGGCGAAGCGCTCGTCGGATACTTCGACAATGCGCACTTCGCCAACCTGCGCGACGGTTCGCTGTATGTCGATGCGCACATGAGTCCGATCACGAGCGCCTACAACGAGAATCCCACGGTCGACGTGATACAGCTCAATCACTACTTCACGAAATCGGCGGCCGAATGGCAGGTGAAGCTTCACCGCAAGCGGGTGGACAGCGGCAGGACACGCGCGGAACACAAGGAAGACCACGGCTGGGTGTTCACGGTGAACGAGACGTCCAACGAGCTCCGGGACACAGCGATCGTCGATCGCTACGGTGCCCGGCTCGCGGAAGCGCTGCGATCGCGCGGCGGGTAAGCCGCGCCGGGCGGCGCGAGCCGAAACCACGTGCGGCGGTCCTGGATCCGTCCGGCAGGGGCCAGCTTGCAATCGCCGATTGCGGTCGGCGGCGCAGACACAGGCCTCCGGTAGAATAAATCTTTTGTTCCGACGTTTTGCCGTGCCGACGCTCACGCTTGCGCTTTCGAAGGGCCGCATCTTCGACGAGACGTTGCCGCTGCTCGCAGCAGCCGGAATCGTTCCCGCCGAGGACCCGGAGGCCTCGCGCCGGCTGATCATCGGCACGAACCGTGAAGGCGTGTCGATCGTCATCGTCCGCGCGTCCGATGTGCCGACGTACGTCCAGCACGGCGCCGCCGACGTCGGTGTGGCCGGCAAGGACGTGTTGCTCGAGCACGGCGGCGACGGCCTCTATCAGCCGCTCGACCTCGAGATCGCGCGCTGCCGAATGGTCGCGGCGACGAAGCGCGGGTTCGACTGGCAGGGCACCGTCCAGCGCGGCGCGCGGATCCGCATCGCGACCAAGTATCTGAAGACCGCGCGCGAGCATTTCGCCGCGAAGGGGATGCACGTCGATTTGATCAGGCTCTACGGCTCGATGGAGCTCGCTCCGCTCGCGGGGCTCGCCGACGCGATCGTCGACCTCGTGAGCTCGGGCAACACGTTGAAGGCGAACGACCTCGTGGCGGTCGAGGAGATCGCGCAGATCAGCGCAAGGCTCATCGTGAATCCCGCATCACTCAAGCTGAAGCGCGACAGCGTGCAGCCGTTGCTCGACGCGCTCGCCGCTGCCGTGGTTGCACGGCGACGCGCGGCGAAGGTCGCGACATGAGCGGCGCCCCCGCGGTGCGCCGGCTCGACCCGCGCAGGCCCGGTTTCGAGCGCGAGCTCGCGCGGATCAGCGCATTCGAGGCTTCGCAGGACGAGAACATCGACGCAGCCGTTGCGCGCATCATCGCCGACGTCCGGGCGCGCGGCGACGCGGCGCTGCTCGAGCTCACCGCAAAGTTCGATGGCGTTCACGCGCCGTCGATGACCGAGCTCGAAATCTCCGGCGCAGAGATGCGGAGCGCGTTCGAGTCGGTTCCGGAGCTCGAGCGCTCGGCGCTGCGCACGGCGGCGGCTCGCATCCGTGCCTATCACGAGCGACAGGTTCTCAGGTCGTGGTCGTTCGGCGAAGCCGACGGGAGCGAATTCGGACAGAAGGTCACGCCTCTCGACCGCGTTGGAGTGTACGTCCCCGGCGGCAAGGCCGCGTATCCCTCGTCGGTATTGATGAACGCGATTCCCGCGCAGGTGGCCGGCGTGGCCGAGATCGTGATGGTCGTCCCAACGCCCGGCGGCGTGCGCAACCAGCTCGTCCTCGCGGCCGCTCACCTCGCCGGCGTCTCAAGGGTATTCACGATCGGCGGCGCGCAGGCGATCGCCGCGCTCGCGTACGGCACGGCGAGCATTCCTGCCGTCGACAAGATTTTCGGTCCTGGCAATGCCTATGTGGCCGCCGCGAAGCGCCGCGTGTTCGGCGCGGTCGGGATTGATATGGTGGCGGGGGCCTCCGAAGTTCTGGTCATCGCCGACGCCAGCGCCAACGCCGACTGGATTGCGATGGACCTGTTCGCGCAGGCCGAGCACGACGAGCTCGCGCAGGCGATCCTCGTTACGCCTGACGCCGTGCTGCTCGACGCGGTCGCGAAGAGCATCGAGCGCCAGCTCCCCGGCATGCCGCGGCGGGCGATCATCGCGGCGGCGCTAGCGCGGCGTGGCGCGTTGATCCTCGTCGACAACCTCGACGCAGCATGCGCGCTAGCCAATCGCATCGCCCCGGAGCATCTGGAGCTGGCCGTCGCCGATCCGAACGCGCTCCTGTCCAAGATCCGCCACGCTGGCGCGATCTTCCTTGGCCACCGCTCGTCCGAAGCGCTCGGCGATTACTGCGCCGGGCCGAATCATGTTCTGCCGACGGGTCGCACCGCGCGGTTCTCATCGCCGCTCGGCGTCTACGATTTCCAGAAGCGCTCGAGCGTGCTGTACCTTTCAGCCGAGGCCGCGCGCGCGCTCGGCCCGATCGCGGCGACGCTGGCACGCGGCGAAGGCCTCGAAGCTCATGCGCAAAGCGCTCTGTACCGGAATGAATGACCCGGGGCCAATGAGCGCGCGCGTGCCTGCCGACGTCGTCGCCGCCGTCGTGCGTCCCGAAATCCGAGCGCTGTCGGCATACGCGGTCGCCGACGCGCAGGGCATGATCAAGCTCGACGCGATGGAGAATCCGTTCGCGCTGCCCGACGCGATTCGGGCGAAGATCGCCGCAATCCTCAGGGACGTTCCCGTCAATCGTTATCCGGACGGCGGCGCGCGCGCGGTCAAAGCGGCGCTGCGCACGGCGCTCGCGCTTCCCGACGCGGCGGGTCTCGTCCTCGGCAACGGCTCCGACGAGCTGATCCAGATCATCACGTCGGCGGTCGCGCGGCCCGGCGCAACGATGCTGGCTCCGGACCCGTCGTTCGTGATGTACCGGATGAACGCGCTCTATGCGGGGATGCGCTTCGTCGGCGTTCCGCTCGCGCGCGATTTCGCGCTGGACGTCGATGCGATGCGCACCGCGATCGAGCGCGAGCGGCCCGCGCTCGTCTTCGTCGCCTACCCGAACAATCCGACCGGGAACCTCTTTGCGGCGGACGCGATCGAGGACATCCTCCGGCGCGCTCCGGGGCTCGTCGTCATCGACGAGGCCTATTATGCTTTTGCCGAAGCGAGCTTCCTTCCTCGAGTCGGCGAGTTCCCGAACTTGGTCGTCCTGCGCACCGTGTCGAAGATCGGGATGGCGGGGCTGCGGCTCGGTTATGCCGTCGCCGCCCCCGCGTGGACGACGGAGCTCGACAAGGTGCGCGCACCGTATAATCTCAACGCGCTGACGCAGGCGGTCGCGCCGGTGCTCCTGGCCGAAGGCGAGGTTCTCGCGGTGCAGGCGGCGACGCTCAGGGCCGAGCGCGAGCGTCTGCTCGCCGCGCTCGCCGCGCTGGCGGGCGTCGAAGCGTTCCGCACGCAGACCAATTTCGTGCTCGCGCGCGTGCCCGACGCTCCGCGCTGGTTCGACGGTCTGCGGAAGGCGCGAATACTCGTGAAGAACCTGCATGGCTGGCACCCGCTGCTCGAGCACTGTCTGCGCATCACGGTCGGCACGCCCGCCGAGAACGACGCGCTCCTCAAAGCGCTGAAATCACTTTGCTGACGATGGCTGCGTCCCCGAAGCGCATCGCGAAGATCGAGCGCAACACCAACGAGACGAAGATCTCCGTCGAGATCAATCTCGACGGCACGGGCCGTGCGGAACTCGCAACCGGCGTGCCGTTCCTCGACCACATGCTCGACCAGCTCGCGCGGCACTCGCTCGTCGATCTCGCGATCCGCGCCAAGGGCGATCTCCATATCGACGCGCATCACACCGTCGAGGACATCGGGATCACGCTCGGGCAGGCGGTCGCGAAGGCGCTCGGCGACAAGAAGGGTCTCACGCGCTACGGGCACGCGTATGTCCCGCTCGACGAGGCACTGTCGCGCGTCGTCATCGATCTCTCCGGCAGGCCGGGACTCGAGTTCCACGTGCCGTTCACGCGCGCGATGATCGGCGCGTTCGACGTCGATCTCACGCACGAATTCTTCCAGGGCTTCGTCAATCACGCGCTCGTTACGCTGCACATCGACAACCTGCGCGGTCAGAATGCCCATCACCAGGCCGAGACGGTGTTCAAGGCATTCGCCCGCGCGCTGCGGATGGCGGTTGCGCCCGACCCGCGCGCCGCCGGTGTCGTGCCGTCGACAAAGGGCTCGCTCTAGGAAAATTCTTCCGATGCCCCGCCGGGATCGACGAGCGCACCCGTTGCCATCGGCCTCCGGCACCTGACTCCCGATGGACATCGCGGTCGTCGACTACGGAATGGGCAATCTGCGCTCGGTCGCGAAGGCGCTCGTCCACGTCGCGCCGACGCGATCGATCGTCGTCACGGCGGATCCGGACGCGATCCGGCGCGCCGAGCGCGTCGTGCTTCCCGGGCAGAGCGCGATGCCCGATTGCATCAAGGGACTGCGCGACAGCGGGCTCACCGAAGTCGTCAGAGAGGTCGCGACGACGCGTCCGTTCCTCGGCATCTGCCTCGGCCTGCAAATGCTCTTCGAATCGAGCGAGGAGGGGCCCACGCAGGGACTCGGCGTTCTTCCCGGGCGCGTGATCCGCTTCCGCGACGCGGCGATGGTGAGCGGCGACGGCGAGCGGCTCAAGGTCCCGCACATGGGCTGGAGTCGAGTGCGCCAGGCCCGCTCGCATCCGCTGTGGGAAGGCATTCCCGACCTGACGCGCTTCTACTTCGCGCACAGCTATCATCCGGACCCGACCGATCGGTCCGACGTGGTCGGCACCACCGACTATCCGACGGCGTTTACTTGCGCGATTGCCCGGGCTAATATCTTCGCAACTCAATTCCATCCCGAAAAGAGCCACCGCGCCGGGCTGCAGCTTCTCGCCAATTTCGTCGTCTGGAACGGGGAAGCATAGCCCACGCGTACCGCGGGCCGATTCCTCCCCGGCCTCCTCTCCTTCCGCCGTAACCTGCTCCCCATGCAGATCATCCCCGCGATCGACATCAAGGACGGTCACTGCGTGCGCCTGCGGCAAGGCGAGATGCATTCCGCCACCGTGTTTTCCGAGGATCCTGCGGCGATGGCACAGCACTGGCTCGAGCAGGGTGCGGAGCGCCTCCATCTCGTTGATCTGAACGGCGCGGTCGCGGGCGTTCCGAAGAACGAGCTCGCGATTCGCGAGATCGTCAGCGTGATCGGCGAGGAGATCCCCGTCCAGCTGGGCGGCGGGATCCGCGATCTGGACACGATCGAGCGCTATCTCGACGACGGCATCACATACGTGATCATCGGCACCGCCGCCGTCAAGAATCCCGGTTTCCTGCACGACGCGTGTTCGGCGTTCCCGGGTCACATCATCGTCGGGCTCGATGCGCGCGACGGCAAGGTCGCCACCGACGGCTGGTCGAAGATGACCGGGCACGATGTCGTCGACCTCGCGAAGAAGTTCGAGGACTACGGCGTCGAGGCGATCATCTATACGGACATCGGGCGCGACGGCATGCTGACCGGTGTTAACGTCGATGCGACGGTGCGTCTCGCGCGCGAGATCAAGATCCCGGTGATCGCCTCCGGCGGCATCGGCACCATCCAGGACATCCTCAACCTCTCGCCTTTCGAAAAGGAAGGGATCATCGGCGCGATCGCGGGACGCGCGCTCTACTAGGGGAGGCTCGACTTCAAGGCGGCGATGAAGGCCGCGAAGGGTGCGTGAAAGTAGGGTCAGAGACGACTTTTCGTCGATCGCGTGCGCAGTCGATGCGCGCTGCGAAAAATCGTCTCTGACCCTATTTTCGTCTCTGCGCCATGGGACTCGCCAAGCGGATCATCCCCTGCCTCGACGTCGCTGCCGGCCGCGTCGTCAAGGGCGTCAATTTCGTCAACCTGCGTGACGCGGGCGATCCGGTCGAGGTCGCGCGCCGTTACGACGAGCAGGGTGCCGACGAGCTCGCGTTCCTCGATATCCGCGGGAGCGTCGAGACGCGCGGACTCCTCTACGACATGATCGAAGCGGTCGCCGACCAGGTGTTCATCCCGCTGACCGTGGGGGGCGGCGTCGCGTCGATCGACGACATCCGCGCGCTGCTGAACGCCGGCGCGGACAAGGTGAGCATCAACACCGCCGGTGTGAACAACCCCGGCCTGTTCGACGCAGTCTCCAGTCGCTTCGGCGCGCAGTGCATCGTCGCGGCGATCGACGCGAAGCAGCTCGCGCCCGAAGCGTGGCAGGTGTACACGCACGGCGGACGCACGCCGACGGGTCTCGACGCCGTCGACTGGGCGCGTGAGGTCGTCGCGCGCGGCGCCGGCGAGATACTGCTGACCAGCATGGACCGCGACGGTGCGCGCACAGGATTCGACCTCGCGCTGACGCGTGCCGTCGCCGACGCCGTCGACGTGCCGGTGATCGCTTCGGGCGGCGTCGGTTCGCTGCAGGATCTGGTCGACGGCATCAATGAGGGCGGCGCCGACGCCGTCCTCGCCGCGTCGATCTTCCACTACGGCGAATTCACGATCGCGCAGGCGAAGCAGGCGATGGCCGCCGCCTGCATCGAGATTCGCACTTGACGAACCGCGAACGTCCCCAATAGTCATCTTCTCCATGCAAGCCTCGGACGACGCGATGGCGTGGCTCGATCAGGTGCGCTGGTCACCCGAAGGCCTCGTCGCAGCGATCGCGCAGGACGCCGCGTCGGGAAAGGTTTTGACGCTCGCGTGGATGAATCGCGAGGCGCTCGGGCGCACCGTCGAATCAGGCGAAGCGCACTACTGGTCGCGCTCGCGCGGGCGCCTGTGGCGCAAGGGAGAGACCTCCGGGCACGTGCAGCGCGTACGCGAGGTGCGCCTCGACTGCGACAACGATGCGATCCTGCTGGTCGTTGAACAGACCGGCGGGATCGCCTGTCATACTGGGCGCGAGCGCTGCTTTTTCCAGCGCCTCGAGGACGGCCGATGGGTGAGCGTGGAGCCCGTCGTCAAAGACCCCCGAACGATCTACGGAAATGACTGACCCCGCGCGCGCCGACGTTCTCGACCGTCTCGCGGCGACGATCGCATCGCGCCGGAGCGCCGACCCGTCGTCTTCGTACGTCGCACAGCTTCTCGCCAGGGGCGACGACGCGATCCTCAGGAAGATCGGCGAGGAGGCGACCGAGACGGTCATGGCGGCGAAGGACGGTGATAGACTGCGCGTGGTCGCCGAGGTTGCGGACCTGTGGTTCCATTGCCTCGTCCTGCTCGCGCGACACGGGCTCGGCCCAGACGACGTGCGCGCGGAGCTTGCGCGGCGCGAAGGAACCTCCGGAATCGCCGAGAAAGCCGCCCGGAAGGCTTGAGCGGCCTGCAGCGGCGCCACGAGGCGACAGACATTGCGCAAGATGGAGAGTCGAGGCGTGCAGGACTGCATTTTCTGCAAGATCGTGCGGGGCGAGATCCCTTCGCGAAAGGTATACGAGGACGACGAGATCCTCGCATTTCACGACATCAACCCGCTTGCGCCGACGCATTTCATGCTGATCCCGAAGAAACACATCGGATCGCTCGCCGAGGTCGGCTCCGACGACGCCGGCGTGCTCGGGCGGATCATGGCGTTGACCGGGCGCCTCGCGCGCGAGCAGGGCTCGCCGGAGGGCTTCCGGACGATTGTCAATACGGGTCGCATCGGCCGGCAAGACGTGATGCACGTCCATGTCCACGTGATCGGCGGGCCGAACCCGCTCGGGCCGATGATCGTGCGCACCCCGAGCTGACGAGGAGGATATCCATGGGTGGATTGAGCATTTGGCATTGGCTGATCGTCCTGCTGGTCGTCGTGCTGATCTTCGGCACGAAGAAGCTTCGCAACATCGGGCAGGACCTGGGTGGCGCGGTGAAAGGCTTCAAGGAGGGAATGAAGTCGGGAGACGAAGCGGCGAACGCTGCGAAGGAATCCGAGTCGCCGCCGTCGGCTCAGATCAGCGGAACGACGATCGAAGGCCAGGCGAAGAAGGAGAAAACGTCGTAGGGTGTTCGGCGTCAGCCGCGCGGCTCGCGCCTCGGGCGGCGTGTGCTTCCTCGGCGCGCCGGATCTGACACGGGACGCGCACGAGAATGTTCGACATCGGTTTCTCCGAGATCGTCGTCATCGCCGTCGTGGCGCTCGTGGTACTCGGCCCCGAGAAGCTGCCGAAGACCGCACGCACGCTCGGCCACCTGTTCGGCCGCCTGCAGCGCTATGTGAACGAGGTGAAGCGCGACATCCAGCGCGAGCTCGAGCTCGAGGAGCTGCGCAAGCTGCAGCAGAACGTCCAGTCCGCCGCGAAGGAGATCGAGGATTCGATGACTTCGGCGAGCCGCGACGTCGAACGCAGCGTCCGCGACGTCGAAGCGGCGCTCGGCGCGACCGCGGAGACGCCGCTGCCTGGTCCGCCGGCCGAAACACCCGCCGCACCTCCGGCTGCGCCCACTGCCCCTCCCGCGGCGCCTGCGCCGTCGACGGCGGAACAGGCCGATCCGCCGCGACAGGCGTCGTTGCCCGGTCTCGATCGCGGCTGACGAACGTGCGATCGCAATGAGCGAGCCGAACGCGCCCGACGACGGGGGTCCGCAGGAAACTTTCATCTCGCACCTGATCGAGCTGCGCTCGCGCCTTCTGCGCTCGATCGTCGCCGTCGTCGTCGTACTGCTGTGCCTCGTGCCCTTTGCGAAGGACATCTACGCCGAGCTTGCCGCGCCGCTGGTGCGCGCACTGCCGAAGGGGGCGACGATGATCGCCACCGACGTGACCGGCACGTTCTTCGTCCCGCTCAAGGTCACGCTAATGGCGGCGTTCCTAATCGCGCTCCCGTACGTGCTATGGCAGGCGTGGGCTTTCGTCGCGCCCGGCCTCTACCAGCACGAGAAGCGGCTCGCGCTGCCGGTGATCGTGTCGAGCGTCGTGTTCTTCTTCTTCGGAATGGCGTTCGCGTATTTCCTGGTGTTCCCGATCGCGTTCCACTTCTTCGCCGGGTACGCTCCCGCGGGCGTCACGATGATGACCGACATCGACAAGTACCTGTCGTTCGTGCTGACGATGTTCGTCGCGTTCGGCATCACGTTCGAAGTGCCGGTCGTCGTGATCGTTCTCGTGCGGATGCGCATCGTCACGCTCGAGAAGCTCCGCTCGATCCGTCCGTACGTCATCGTCGGCTCGTTCGTCGTCGGCGCGATCTTCACGCCGCCCGACGTCGTGTCGCAGCTCCTGCTCGCGATCCCGATGTGGCTGCTCTACGAGCTCGGGCTGCTGATGGCGCGGATCATGGTTCCGCCCGTTGCCGCCGACGCCGAGGGAGCGAATTCGGAAGCGGGATCCTAGCGCCCGCGGCCTCCATCACGCGCACGCAGAGTCGCGCTGTCGCGTTGTCGCCCGCTATTGCACCGCCGGCCGGCGGCCCACGGTGACGTCGATGTCCTGTGCCTTTCTGTCGCGCCAGAGCTTGACCCTGACGAGGCTTCCGGGCGGAAGCTCCGCAATGCGCGCAAGCAGCGCGGGCGTGTCGCGAGTCGGCTTGCCGTCGAGCTCGAGCAACACGTCGCGCGGCTGAATTCCCGCTCTCTCGGCGGGACCGTTGCGAACGACTCCGCGGATCAGGACGCCTGTGGCGTTGTCGAGCGAGAGCGCTCGCGCGATGTCGGCGTTTACTTCCTGCGGCTCGATGCCGAGCCAGCCGCGCGTCACCTCGCCGTCGCGAATGATCTGCTCGAGCACGGTCTTCGCGAGCGAGACCGGAATCGCGAAGCCGATGCCGAGCGAACCGCCCGACTGCGAGAAGATCGTGCTGTTGATCCCGATCAGGTTGCCGGCGCTGTCGACGAGCGCGCCGCCGGAGTTACCGGGGTTGATCGCGGCGTCGGTCTGGATGAAATCCTCGTAGCGATTGATGCCGAGATGATTGCGGCCCAGGGCGCTGACGATGCCGAACGTCACCGTGTTGCCGAAGCCGAACGGGTTTCCGATCGCCAGCACGAAGTCGCCGACCTGCACGTGGTCGAGCGTGCCCAGCGTAATGGATGGCAGGTTTTCGCCATCGGCCTTGAGCACCGCGAGGTCGGACTCGGGGTCGGTGCCGCGAATTTTCGCACCCAGCCGGCGGCCGTCGGCGAGGATCAGCTGGATGTCCTCGGCGCCTTCGATGACGTGATAGTTGGTGAGCACATAGCCTTCCGGCGACACGATGACGCCCGAGCCGAGGCTCGTCGCGCGCTGCTTGGGCAGGCGATCGGCGAGCTCCGGGAAGTAGCGGCGCATCAACGGGTCGTCGGCGAGCGGTCCGCGACGCATCTCCTTGCTCGTGTAGATGTTCACGACCGCGGGCATCGCCTTCTTCGCGGCGTCGGCGACGGTCGAGACGCGCGGCAGCGCGACCGGGGTCGAGGTCTCCTGGAACAGCACGACGTGCCCGCCCTTGTCGTTGAAACGCGCGAGCAGGTCCGGCCGCAGCGTAGCGACGACGAAGAGCGCAGCGAGGCACAGCGTGACGGCCTGCGCGAAGAAGAGCCAGAACCGGCGGAGCAAAGGTGAGCCCGGCAGAAAGGTGAATTTCCATTATAGACAGTTGTTGCGCCGCGAAAGCCGCGGTGCCGGAAGGGTGGATCGGCGCCGAAGCGCACGCTAACGCCGGCGCCGACCCGTCGGACCGAGGTGCGGCAACCACTTGATTTCGGAGACGATTCCAGGGTTTGCCTGTAGGGACGCTTCCGGCCGCCATGGCAAATCTCGTATAATTGAAAGGTTTTTTGCGAATCGGCGCGAGATCCAGGCCGAAGCGCCGCGCATCCGCGATGGCGGGCGGGGAACAGGGGAAGAGTTTGTCATGGCGGATGACACGTTAGACCGGGGGAAGCGTCGTTTTCTCGTGCAGGCGACAAGCTACGTCGGCGCGGTCGGCGTTGTCTGCACCGCCACACCGTTTGTGATGTCGCTTTTCCCGAGCGAGCGCGCGAAGGCCGCGGGCGCGCCCGTCGACGTCGACATCGCAAAGCTCGAGCCCGGGCAGAAGATCGACATCGAATGGCGCGGCAAGGTCGTGTGGGTCATCAATCGCACGCCGGCGATGCTCGCGTCGCTGCCCAAGCTCGACCCGAAGCTCGCTGATCCGAACTCGAACGTCTCGCAGCAGCCCGCGGACTGCAAGAACGAGCACCGCTCGATCAAGGACAACGTGCTCGTGATGATCGGCATCTGCACGCACCTCGGCTGCTCGCCGACCTATCGTCCCGAAGTTGGGCCCGCCGACCTCGGTCCGGATTGGCTCGGCGGCTTCTTCTGTCCGTGCCACCAGTCGAAGTTCGACCTCGCGGGCCGGGTGTTCGCAGGCGTCCCGGCGCCGACGAACATGACCATTCCGCCACACCGCTATCTGAGCGACACGGGGATCCGCGTCGGCGAAGAATCCAAGGCGTCGTAGACGAATCGACCATGCAGAAGCTATTGACCTGGATCGACGACCGCTTCCCCCTGACGGCGCTGTGGGAGTCGCAGTGGGGCAAGTACATCGCGCCGAAGAATTTCAACTTCTGGTACTACTTCGGCTCGCTCGCCGCCTTCACGCTGGTGATCCAGATCGTGACGGGGATCTTCCTGACGATGAATTACAAGCCCGACGCGACGAAGGCGTTCGAGTCGGTCGAGTACATCATGCGGGACGTCTCGTGGGGCTGGCTCATCCGCTACATGCACTCGACGGGCGCGTCGATGTTCTTCGTCGTCGTCTATCTGCACATGTTCCGCGCGCTGCTGTACGGCAGCTACCGTAAGCCGCGCGAGCTCACGTGGATCTTCGGCTGCACCGTCTACCTCTGCCTGATGGCGGAAGCGTTCTTCGGCTACCTGCTGCCGTGGGGCCAGATGTCGTACTGGGGCGCGCAGGTGATCGTCAACCTATTCTCGACCGTGCCGATCATCGGCGAAGACCTCGGCGTGTGGATCCGCGGCGACTACACGATCTCGGACATCACCCTGAACCGCTTCTTCGCGTTCCACGTGATCGCGGTGCCGCTCGTGTTGCTGGGACTCGTCGGCGCGCACCTGATGGCGCTGCACGAGACCGGCTCGAACAACCCCGACGGCGTCGAGATCAAAAAGCAGCCGAAGGATCCCGCAACCGGGCTGCCGCCGGACGGCATCTATTCACATCCGTATTACACGGTGAAGGACATCGTCGGCGTGATCGCGTTCCTTGCTGTGTTCTCGGCGATCATGTTCTTCGTTCCGGACATGGGTGGTTACTTCCTCGAGGCGAACAACTTCATTCCCGCCGACCCGCTGAAGACGCCGGAGCACATCGCGCCGGTCTGGTACTTCACGCCGTACTACGCGATGCTCCGCGCGGTGCCTTCGTTCCTCGGCAGCCAGTTCTGGGGCGTTCTCGTCATGGGCCTCGCGGTGCTGATCTTCTTCGCGCTGCCCTGGCTCGATCGCAGCCCGGTGAAGTCGATTCGCTATCGCGGAGCACTCTACAAGGGATGGCTCGCGGCGTTCGTGGTGAGCTTTTTGATCCTGGGCTACCTCGGCGTCGTTCCGATCACGATCTGGGGCCAGTTCCCCGATGGTTGGCCGCTGCTCGGCTCCGCCGACCGCGCTACGGTCGTTGCGCGCGTGCTCACCGTCGTGTACTTCCTGTTCTTCCTGCTGATGCCCTGGTACACGGCCCGTGACAAGACGACGCCCGTGCCGGAGAGGGTGACGGGATGATCGCGCGCAAGCTGGCGGCGCTCCTCGCACTCTGTCTCGCCACGGTCGGCGGGACGGCCGATGCCTCGGGCGGCGCCGACATCCGGATGGAGCCCGCGCCGATCAACCGCCTGAGCCTCGAATCGCAGCAGCGCGGCGCGCGGATCTT
>DASSGI010000386.1:0-3687 GCA_035857655.1 Casimicrobiaceae bacterium
TCTTTGCTCAAGCGGCTCGCGCAGGCACTTCTCGATATCTTGACGGTGAGCGAGGAGCGCGAGCGGTTCATGGCGAACCTCGTCGAGGCACACGCGGCGTCCGTGAAACCTGGAGCAGCGACCGCCGCGCTAGCGACCGCCTCCGTCGTCGAGCAGGCGAAGGCCGAGGCCGAGCAGGCGCACGCGGTCGGCGACGAGGAAAAGGCGGCGAAGGCAGAGGAGCTCGCCGAAGCGATGACGCAGGCCGAGCCCGCGCCTGCCGAGGAAGAAGAGGTCATCGACGATCAATTCCTCGAGATCGCGCAAAGCCTCGAGCGCGGGATGTGGATCGAATTCGAAGCGGACGATGGGCAGCTTGCGTTCGCGAAGCTCGCCTGGATCAGCCCGTTGCGCGGCACGTATCTGTTCACCAACCGGCAGGGGCTGAAGGCGCTGTCGATGAATGCGGAAGAGCTTGCCGTCCGCTTCCGGGAGGATCGTGCGCGTCTGGTCGAGGCCGAGCCGCTAATTGACCGCGCGTTCGGAAGTGTCATCGCCTCGTTTGCCGAGAAGATGCCCGAAGCCGTTGCGCCCTGAGCGGCGGACCTTGGTGAGCGAACGCCTCCTGCTGGCGGCGCGCGCTGTTCGGCGCACGCATCATGGCTGAGGCGGCGGCAACGCGCATCGGCGTGCTCGTCATAGGCGACGAGATCCTTTCTGGCAAGCGCCAGGATCGACACTTCGCGCATGTCGTCGAGACGCTCGCCAAGCGCGGGCTTGCGCCCGCGTGGGCGCGCTACGAGGGCGACGATCGCGACGCGCTTACACGCACGCTGCGCGACACGTTCGCTTCGGGCGACATCGTGCTGAGCTTCGGTGGCGTCGGGGCGACGCCGGACGATCACACGCGACAGGCCGCGGCCGCGGCGCTCGGCGTTCCGCTCGTCCGCCATCCCGAGGCCGTTACGGCGCTCGAAGCGCAGTTCGGCGCGGCGACCTATCCGAACCGCGTGTTGATGGCCGAGTTTCCGCAGGGCGCAGCGATCATTCCCAATCCGGTCAATCGCGTGGCGTCGTTCTCGGTGCGCGATCACCATTTCTTTCCCGGGTTTCCGCAGATGGCGTGGCCGATGCTCGAATGGGTGCTCGCGACGCGCTACCCCGGCCTCGCGGTGTCCGGCATCGGCGAGCGCTCGATCATCGTCTTCGACGCCGGTGAAGGTCAGCTTCTGCCGCTGATGAACGAATGCGTCGGGCGCCATCCTCAACTCAAGCTTTTCAGCCTGCCGACGATGCTGCCGGAAGGAAAGCGTCGGCTCGAGCTCGGCGTGCGGGGCGAAATCGCCGCCGCGGATGCAGCGCTCGCCGAGCTCGTCGCCGGCATCGAGGCTGCCGGTTTCCGCTGGGAACCCGCGGCTCCCGCGCGAGGCTGAGCGCAACGACAAGGCCGAGCGTGAATGACATCTCGCGCTCCCGGTCGCTCAGCGAGCGGCGAGCGCCTCCGCGCATTCGACGACAAGCTCGGGCCCGCGGTAGATGAGGCCGGTGTAGAGCTGGACGAGCGTCGCACCGGCGTCGATTTTCTCCTTCGCGTCGGCGCCGTTCATGATGCCGCCGACGCCGATGATGGGTAGAGCGCCGTCCAGCGCCTTGGCGAGGCGCGCTACGACTGCGGTCGCCTGCTCGCGCAGCGGCCGGCCCGACAGCCCGCCGGTCTCCTCGGCATGCGTCCGTCCTTTGACGGCATCGCGCGCGAGCGTCGTGTTCGTCGCGATGACTGCGTCGATCCTGTGTTGCGCGAGCACGCGCGCGATGCCGTCGATCGCGGCAGGTCCGAGATCCGGAGCGATCTTCACGGCGATCGGCGTGTACTTCGCGTGCTTGTCGGCGAGTCGTTTCTGCTCGGTCTTGAGTGCAACGACGAGAGCGGCGAGCGCATCTTCCGACTGCAGGTCGCGCAATCCCTTCGTATTCGGCGACGACACGTTGACCGTCACGTAGGACGCCCGCACGTAGACGGCGCGCAGGCACGCGAGATAGTCGTCGGCCGCGTGCGCGTTCGACGTATCGAAGTTCTTTCCGATATTGACGCCGAGCACGCCGCGCCACGCCGCGCGCGCCGCGTTTGCGAGGAAGCGCGCGACGCCGTCGTTGTTGAAGCCGAGACGGTTGACGAGAGCTTCGCATTCCGGGATCCGGAAGAGGCGCGGCCTCGGGTTGCCCGGCTGCGCGCGCGGCGTCACCGTTCCGCATTCGATGAATCCGAAGCCCAAGCCAGCGAGGCCGTCGATGTGCGCGGCGTTCTTGTCGAGCCCTGCTGCAACGCCGACGCGATTGGGAAACGTGAGTCCCATCGCCGTGACCGGTGAAGCCGGAACTTCGCGCGTGAACGCGTGCGCGGCGCCGCTCTTCACCGCGAGATCGAGGCCGGCGAACGTAAGCTCGTGCGCGGTCTCGGGGTCGAGCGCGAACAGCAGCGGGCGAAACAGCGGGTAGATCATTCTCGCGGGCGCGCTCCACGAACGTCTCGCCCGATCGTCGCCCGCGCTGATGGAGCCGAATGCTGCGCGCGCGACCCGGGGCACCGTCGATGGAACGCGAGAGCGATGATAACATCTCGACTGCCGTTTTCTTCGCGAGCTCTTGTCATGGTTCGTCCGTTCAGAGCGCTGCTCGTTGCGGTGTGCCTGACCGCATCGGCGGCGACCGCGGCGACCGCGAAGTCCGAGCCCGCGCGCGCGAGCTATGCGGCACGCGCCGACGTTCGCGCGTTCATCGGCGAGATGGCGGACGAATACGGGTTCGATCGCGCCGTTCTGCGCCGTGTGTTCGCGAACGTGCATTACCAGAAGGCGGTCGTCACGGCGATGGACCGGCCGCTGCGCGAGCCGCCGAAGTGGTATGAGTACGCGCCGCAGTTTCTCGCCGAACCGCGCGTCGAAGCCGGTGTCGCGTACTGGGACGCGCACGCCGACGATCTCGCCCGGGCCGAAGAGCGCTTCGGCGTCCCTCCCGAGATCATCGTCGCGATCCTCGGCGTGGAGAGCTTCTACGGCAAATACATGGGCAACTATCGCACCGCCGACGTGCTCGCGACGCTCGCGTTCGACTATCCGCGACGCGCGTCGTTCTTTCGCGGCGAGTTGAAGCAGTTCCTGCTTCTCGCCCGCGAGCTCGGGATGCCGGCGCTCGCGGCGAAGGGCTCGTTCGCCGGCGCGCTCGGCGTCCCGCAGTTCATGCCGGGAAGCTACAGGAACTTCGCGATCGACTTCGACGGGAGCGGCACCCCGGATCTGTGGAATAGCCCCGCCGACGTCATCGGCAGCGTCGCCAACTACCTCGCGCGTCATGACTGGCAGCGCGGGCAGCCGGTGCTGCTTACCGCATCGATCGGCGACGGCGCGCGCGAAGCCGTGCTGCGCAAGCTCGACGGCGGGCTATCCGAACGGCGTGCGCTCGCCGCATGGTCCGTCGACGGCGTCGCTCCCGTCGAAGCACCGGAGGACCTTGCGCCGGATCCCGTCGGCGTGCTGCTTCTCGAAGAGAGAGCCGATGGCGCGGACGCCGACAGCTACTGGATCGCGTGCAACAACTTCTACGTGATCACGCGCTACAACCGCAGCCGTCTGTATGCGAGCGCCGTGTGGGCGCTCGCGAAAGCGATCAAGGAAGCACGCGTCGCGGTGACGAGAAACTGAGGCCTTTCTT
>DASSGI010000387.1:0-2251 GCA_035857655.1 Casimicrobiaceae bacterium
GTAGCGCGCCAGGAACTTCTCGACCTGGACCGGGTAATACGCAAGCGCTTCGGTCGCGGTGTCGATCGCCGTCAGCCCGCCGCCGACAACCACCACCGGCAGCCGGAGCTGCATGTTCGCGACCGAATTCGTCTTCGCGGCGCCGGTGAGCTGCAGCGCCATCAGGAAGTCGGACGCCGTGCGCACGCCGGTCGCAAGCCCGTTCGGCAACTCGAGCACCGTCGGCTTGCCCGCGCCCGCGGCGACCGCGACATGGTCGAAGCCCAGGTCGAAGGCGCCCTCGGCGTCGATCGTCCCGCCGAAGCGCACGCCGCCGAACATCGCGAAGCGGTCGCGGCGCTCGAGCAGCAGCCTGATCACCTTGAGGAAGTTCTTGTCCCAGCGCACGGTGATTCCGTATTCGGCGACGCCGCCGAACCCGGCCATCACGCGATCGTCGAGCGACTCCTTGAGCGTCGCGAAATCACGGACCGGCTCGAATGCCACGCGCTCGCCGGTGGCGGCGACACCTGAGAACGCCGCGGCGAGCGGCTCGATCTTCAGGCCATCGACGCCGACGACCGTGTGCCCGTCGTTCAGTAGATGATGCGCGAGCGTGAATCCCGCGGGACCCATGCCCACGACGAGCGTGCGCTTGCCGGTGGGAGCCTTCGGTAGCGGCCGGCGCAGGTTGAGAGGATTCCAGCGCGTCAGCAGCGAATAGATCTCGAATCCCCAGGGAAGCGCCAGCACGTCCTTAAGGATCCGGGTCTCCGCCTGCGGGATGTCGACCGGGTCGGTCTTCTGGTAGATGCACGACTTCATGCAGTCGTTGCAGATCCGGTGACCGGTGGCGGCGACCAGCGGGTTGTCGACACAGATGATCGCGAGCGCCGCCAGCGCCCAGCCTTCGGCGCGCAGCTTGTGGAATTCGGAGATCTTCTCTTCGAGCGGACATCCGGCGAGCGTAACGCCGAACGGACTCTTCTTGAACGGGTTCTCGAGCGGAGGCCCGCCGGCGGGCTTTTTCTCGAAGAGACCGCGCGCGCACGAATCCTTGCCCTGCTCGTGACACCAGATGCAATAGTGCGATTGATCGAGCGCGCGCGCGAATTCCATGCCGGGATCGGTCAGCGCAAAGCCGGCGCGCCGCCGAATATGACCTCCGGCAAGCTTCCACGCCTCGGCGTCGCCGACATGCGTTGTCTCGAGCGGAACGAGCTGCATCGGGTCGAGCTTGCGCGGCGCACGAAAGAAAACGCCCGCCCTGTGCAGCGCGCGGCCTTCCGCCGTGTGCGCGGCCCACGCCGCATAGCGCAGCGCGATGTCGAGCAACCCGGCGTTCGCGGCCTCGTCGTGCTGCCAGGCGAGAACAGCTTTCGCGAACGCGAGCTCGGTGAAGGGTGCACCGAGCTCGGTTTCGAGCGCGCTGCGAAGCGCATCGCCGTCGAACGCCTGGGCGACGTCCGCCTTGTACGTGTTCATCGCCTTGCGCTGGACGAACTGGCGCTTGACGGCGTAGAGCGGAGCGAGCTCGTGGTGCATCGCTTCGAGCGTGCGCACCTCCGCCTCGACGCCGAACAGTTTCGCCAGGAAATCCTCGACGTGCGGTCCGATGGCAATCAGCAGCTCGGATTCGGCCTTGCGGTCGAGCGCGTCGGGATCCTGCCGTGCCGACCGCAGACGGTCGGCAAGCGCGGCGTCGGCCAGCGCAAGCTGTTCGGCGAACAACTGATCGATTCGCGCCGCGCCGTCGATCGAATAGAGGTCCGCGAACGCGAGCCCGTCCGCAAGGGCTAGCGGGCACGTCGGATCGCTGGGCGTCGAGTCGTTGGGCATTATCGCAAGCGTTGCCACGCGGGCCGATCAACGCGTTGCGATCGGGCTTGCCTCGCGGGCAAAACATAAGATTTTACCGCTGGAACAAGGCTTTGGTCATTCGCATTGCATCTAACGATGTGCCTCGACGAAGATAGCGCCGTGGCGTGGCCTTCGTCCGAATATCGCCCGCCGCTCGAGGGTTATTCGCGGTCTCCGCCGCTCTTTCGTCAACGGTCAAGCGATCCCACCCGTTTGCGGCAGCCTCATAGGACAATGGCGGTCCTTTTCACGCCGCCGGGGGAGCTGCGATGAACCTGATTCGATTTGCCGGTCTTGCGCTGGCGTACCTTGTCGCGGCGGCGCCTGCCGATGCGCTCGCGCAGCCGATCCGCCTCGGCGAGCTCAACAGCTACAAGGTCTTCCCCGCGTTCCTGGAAGCGTACAAGAAGGG
>DASSGI010000388.1:0-6715 GCA_035857655.1 Casimicrobiaceae bacterium
GGCCGTCGTCGACCCCGGTCCGAAAGCGCGCGAAATCGCAGAGCGGGAGAAGGTCCCCCTCTACCCATCGCTTGCCGAGCTTTTCGCGAAGGACAAGCCCGACGGCGTCGTTGTCGCGACGCCGAACCACATGCACGTCGAGCAGGCGCTGGCATGCATCGCCGCCGGCGTTCCCTGTCTGGTCGAGAAGCCCGTCGGGCATACGCTCGAAGAAGGACTCCGGCTCGTCGAAGCGGCCGAGAAGGCCGACCACAAGCTGCTCGTCGGCCATCATCGCCCGCACAGCCCGATCCTGCACAAGGCGGTCGAGGTCGTGAAATCGGGCGTACTCGGACGCATCGTCGGCGTGATCGGCAGCGCGGTGTTCTACAAGCCTGACAAAGGCTATTTCGATCCTCCGTACGAGTGGCGCCGGCAGAAGGGCGGCGGTCCGATCCTGATCAACATGACGCACGAGATCGGCAACCTGCGCGCGATCGTCGGCGAGATCGTCGCCGTGCAGGCGTTCTCGTCGAACGCCGTGCGCGGCTTCGAGGTCGAGGACACGGTCGCGATCAGTCTGCGTTTCGCAAATGGTGCCCTCGGCACATTCCTGCTTTCCGACACCGGAGCTTCCCCGAAGAGCTGGGAACAGACGTCGCAGGAGAACAAGGTCTATCCGACGTACCCCGACGAGGATTGCTATACGGTGATCGGCACCGACGGCTCGTTGTCGATTCCGACGATGCGGCTCAAGTACTACGCGACGAAGGAAGACCGGTCGTGGTGGAAGCCGTTCGAGACGCAGACGATCCCGCTCGAGCGCGCGGATCCGCTCGCGAAGCAGATCGAGCATTTTGCCGCACTCATTCGTGGCGAAGCGAAGCCGCTCGTGAGCGGGCGCGACGGCCTGCAGAACCTGCGCGTGACCGACGCGATCGTCGAGGCGGCGAAAACCGGCAAGGTCGTGAACGTTCCACTCTGAGGCGGCTGACGCCGCGTCGGTCTCCTACGGCGCGACGCGGGCCGCGCTGACGGCGCGAGCGGATCCGACCGCGCACACTTCGTCAGGCGAAATGCCCGACGGAGTGATGATGAGATCCTGCTGCGTTTGCCTGTCGTGTGCGCCGGTGCCGCTGACCGGCCCCGCCGCTGCGCCATGCAACTAGGCGATCAGCGCGCGAGCGAGAATGTCGAGGATCGCCGCGGGATCGGCATCGGCGGCGGGATCGGCATCGGTGGCATCGTGGTCGCCGTGATCGCGTATTTTCTCGGCTTCGATCCGAGCACGGTGATCAACGTCGCCGAGCAGGTGGGATCGCAACGCGAGACGCGCGAAGCGCCGAAAGGTGCGCCTTCCGATCCGGCCGGGCAGTTCGTCGCGAAAGTCCTCGGCAGCACCGAGGATGTCTGGGCGCGGATCTTCCGCCAGTCGAATGGCCAATACCGGCCGCCGACGCTCGTACTCTACGACCGCCAGGTCCGCTCTGCGTGCGGGGTGGCGCAATCGGCGATGGGTCCGTTCTATTGCCCGAACGACGAGAAGCTCTACGTCGACCTTTCGTTCTTCCGTGAGTTGCAGGAGCGCTTTCGCGCGCCGGGCGACTTCGCGCAAGCGTACGTGATCGCGCACGAAGTGGGACACCATGTCCAGAAGCTGACCGGCGCGATGCAGCGGATGGAGTCGGCGCGCGGCCGCGAGTCGAACGAGGTTTCCGTGCGGCTCGAGCTGCAGGCCGATTGCTACGCGGGCGTCTGGGGACACTATGCGGCGACGATGAAACAGCTCGACGCTGGCGACGTCGACGAAGCGCTCAATGCTGCCGTCGCCATCGGCGATGACCGGATACAGAAGCAGATGCAGGGCCGCGTCGTGCCGGAAGCGTTCACGCACGGCTCGTCGGAGCAGCGGAAGCGATGGTTGAAGCGCGGCCTCGATTCCGGCCGGCCGCAGGACTGCCAGACGTTTTCGTCCGCGGCGGTGTAGCGACGAAGCAAGCCGTCGCCGCCGGTTGGAGGCGCGCAGTGCATATGCCTCCGGGGGCTTCACGAGAACCGGGTGCCACTTCGGCATACGCCATGCGCACCCACGCCGAATCACGTCATCTGCGCTGACAAGCAGGCAGCGCTCGCGTTGGCGCGCGCCGCGGCAAAGCCATTACAATGCCGCCGGAGCACCGACACCCTCGTGACAATCGGTCGCGGCGCGTCGAATCCCAGTCGAATCGGGGGAGCCATGCCTGGCGAAGATTTGAGTCGCTACGTTTCGGTCGTCGAGCTGCGCGTCGACAGCCACTACACTGACCGCGTCGTGTCGCTCGGCACGATCGTCGAGATGTTCGGGATCGCCGGCACCAAGCTCGCGTACATGATCGACGGCGACGGCGGGCTGATGCGAGCGTTCGAGAGCGTCGAATTCCTGGCGCCCGTCTATCACGGCGACTACGTGCGCTGCACCGCGCGGCTCCTGGCCGTTGGCCGGACGTCGCGCAAGCGCAGCTACGAGCTCCATGTCACTGCGCGAACGCACGGCATCGGTCCGCTGCAGACCTCCGGTGAGCTTCTGGATCCGCCGATCCTCGCCGCGCGCGCCGTGGGGATCACCGTGACGCCGCTCGAGCGGCAGCGGCTGACGCCGCCGGAGTTGAAGCGCGCTTCCTGAGCAGCGCGCCACCACCGTTTCTCGCGCTCGCGTGAGCGAACGATCGAATCGCGGCGCTGCCGTTTCGCCGTACGCCGAGCGGCGGCGGCAGATCGAGAGCGAGCCGCTGCCTCGCAACATGGGCGCGCTGCTCGACGATGCGGCTTCCGCTGCGCCCGAGGGCACTGCATTGGACTTCTTCGAGCGCGGCGAGCGACTCACGTACAGAGCGCTCAAGGAACGGGTCGATCGTCTGGCCGCCGGCCTCGCGCGTGCCGGCGTGCGGAAGGGGAGCCACGTCGGCGTGATGCTCCCCAACACGCCCGAGTTCCCGCTGACGTGGCTCGCGCTCGCGCGCCTCGGCGCGGTGATGATCCCGCTCAACATCGCCTTTACGCCGCGCGAGATGAGCTACGTCGTCGGCGACGCCGAAGCGCAATTCCTCGTCGTCGACGAAGAACGTCTCGGCACGCTCGCCGCGCTGCCGGAGCGCCCGGCCGGGCTGACCGACGACCACGTCTTCGTCGTGGGCTCGCCGCGCGCGGGGCAACAGCGCTGGGATGCGCTCGAGGATACGGATGTCGCGTCGCTTCCGAACGAGACCGTCGACTGCGACGACCTGATGAACATCCAGTACACGTCCGGGACGACGGGCTTTCCGAAGGGATGCCTGCTCACGCAGCGGTATTGGTTGACGATCGGCAAGGTCAACGCGCGGCGCGACGGCGTCGTCTACGCGCGGATCCTCGCGTCGACGCCGTTCTTCTACATGGACCCGCAATGGCTGCTGATGATGAGCTTCTATCAGCGCGCGACGCTCTACGTCTCGCTGCGGCAAAGCGCGAGCCGGTTCATGCAGTGGGTGCGCACGCAGCGTATCCAGTTCTGCCTCTTTCCGGAGATCGTCTACAAGCAGCCGCCGTCACCGCTCGATCGCGACAATGAAGTGATACGCGCGAACGTCTACGGACTGAACAAGGGAAACCACGCGGCGCTCGAACAGCGCTTCGGTTTCGTCGTGCGCGAGGCGTTCGGAATGACCGAAGTGGGTTCCGGTCTCTTCATGCCGATCGAGGCGACCGACATGGTGGGATCGGGATCGTGCGGAATTCCCGTGCCGTTTCGCGAAGCGCGGATCGCCGACGCCGACGGCATGACGGTCGCGCCCGGCGAGACCGGGGAGCTTCTGCTTCGCGGGCCGGCGATGCTCCGCGGCTATTACCGGAAGCCGGAAGCGACGGCGGCCGCGTTCCACGGCGAATGGTTCCGCACCGGCGACCTCTTCCGCCAGGACGAACGCGGCTACTACTACATCGTGGGCCGCGTGAAGGAGATGATCCGGCGTGCCGGCGAGAACATTTCCGCGCACGAGGTCGAAGCAGTGCTTCGGCAGATGCCTGAGATCGTCGAAGCTGCGGCGGTGCCGGTCCCCGATGCGACGCGCGACGAGGAAGTGAAGGTCTTCGTCGTTTTGCGTCCGGGCCTCACTCGCGACGACGTGCCGCCGCCGCGGATCGTCGCCCACTGCGAAGCGAATCTCGCGCGGTTCAAGGTGCCCAGGTACGTCGCGTACATCGACCGGCTGCCGAAGACGCCGTCCGAGAAAATCGCGAAGCATCTGCTCGCCGGCCCGCCGCACGCGTCGCTGCCCACGTACGACCGCGTCGAGGCGCGCTGGCTCGCGTGAGCGGAGTACACTCTCTCGCGAATGGGCGCCGCGCGCGGGTGCCCTGATAAATGTTCGACAAGGAGGAGGATTCAGCGATGAACAGATTCCAACGTACGCGCCGGTCGCTGCTCGCGCTGGGCGGCATGGCGGCGGCATTTCCACGCGTTGCATGGGGCCAGGGCGAGCCCGCGAAGCCGGCGCAGATCGTCGTCAACGATTCGGGCGGCGACATGCAGAACGCGATGCGGCAGGCGTTCTACAGCGAATACGAGAAGCGCTACGGCATCAAGGTCGTCAGCACGAGCCCCGTCGACCTCGGCAAGCTCCGGGCGATGGTCCAGAGCGGCAACGTCGAATGGCAGGTGACCGAGATCGACGGCGAGAGCGCGATGCTCGCCGAGAAATCGGGACTGCTCGAGCCGCTCGACCTGAAGATCGTCGACCTCTCGCAGTTCCCGAAGCATCTGCAAAGCCGCAAGTACGTGTTCCCGAAGGGCGTCTACTCGACGGTGATGGGCTACCGGACCGACGTGTTTCCGGAGGGCAAGCGGCCGCAGAGCTGGGCCGACTTCTGGGACGTTCAGAAATTCCCCGGACCGCGCTCGATGCGCAACGATCCGGCCGACAACCTCGAATTCGCGCTTCTTGCCGATGGCGTACCGCTCGACAAGATCTATCCGATCGACGTCGATCGCGCGTTCAAGAAGATGGACCAGATCAAGAAGCACGTCGCAGTCTGGTGGACGACGGGCGCGCAGTCCGCGCAGGTGCTCGTCGACAAGGAAGCCGTGCTCGGCACCGCGTGGAACGGCCGCTACTACTCGGTGATCAAGCAGGGCGCGCCGATCGCGATCGAATGGAACCAGGGCGCGATCAAGGAATCGTGCTTCGGCATCCCGAAGGGCGCGAAGGACCTCTACTGGGCGCAGAAGATGCTGGCGCTGATCGCCGAACCGAAGCCGCAGGGCGTCTACGCGAACATCATCGGCTACCCCGGCCTCAACCTCGAGGCGATCAAGTACACCGATCCGAAGCTCCAGCCGTATCTGCCGACGAATCCCGCGTATCTGCAGAAGCAGTTCTGGACGAACGTCGAGTGGGTATCGGAAAACGCGCCCAAGGTGAAGGAGCGCTGGGCGAAGTGGATGCTCGGCTGACTGCGCGCGATCCCGCGGTCGTGTGCTGACGAAATCGCCGCCGGCGAGCGGAGCTGCGCGAGAGGCGGATCTCGCGCTCAGCGGGATCGTTCGCCGATTCGGCAACGTCACGGCGGTCGCCGGAATCGACCTCGCGGTTCAGCGCGGCGAGCTCGTCACGATCCTCGGTCCGAGCGGCTCGGGCAAGACGACGCTGCTCAAGATCATCGCCGGTTTCGAGCTTCCCGACGCCGGTGTCGTTCGCCTGAAAGGCGAGGACATCACGTTTGCGACACCGGCGAAACGCGGGATCGGCATGGTATTCCAGAACTATGCGCTGTTCCCGCACCTCACCGTCGAGCGCAACGTCGCGTTCCCGCTCGAGATGCGCGGTGTCCCTCGCGCGCAAATCCGCGAGCGCGTCGCCGCGGTCCTGCAGCTGGTCGGCCTTGCGGAGCTGGCGGCGCGGCTCCCGCGCGAGCTTTCCGGCGGACAGCAGCAGCGCGTGGCGCTCGCGCGCTCGGTCGTGTTCGACCCGGGACTCCTGCTGCTCGACGAGCCGTTCGGCGCGCTCGACCGGAAGCTTCGCGAGCAGATGCAGCTCGAAGTGAAGAGGTTGCAACGACGCCTCGGGTTGACGGCGCTCTTCGTCACGCACGACCAGGAAGAGGCGCTGGTGCTCTCGGACCGGATCGCCGTGATGAGCGAAGGGCGCATCGAGCAGCTCGGCACGCCCGAGGACATCTACGCGCATCCGGTCAACTGGTTCGTCGCCGATTTCGTCGGCGAGTCGAACCTTTTCCGTGGCCGCCTTGCAGCCGATGAAGCGGGGCATCCGTTTGCGCTGACGGGAGGCGTGCGCATCAGAGTCCCGGCGTCGTCGTTCGCGATGGGAAGCGAAGTCGGCGTGCTCGTGCGGCCCGAACGGCCGCGCCTGATTGCCGACGGCCGGCAAGCCGACAACGTCGTACGGGGACGCATCGTCGAGGTGATCTACGTCGGCGAGTCGGTCAAGTACCGGCTCCGGATCGACGCGGCGCACGAGCTTCTCGTGCGCTGGCCGTTTCGCGAGCGCGGCGGCACGCTCGCGGCCGGCGACGACGTGACCGTCGGCTGGAACGTGAGCGACATGCATCTCGTGGCGGTGCCATGAGAACCGTATGGCTGTTTCACTTCGAAGACAGCGGAGGCCTACCGTGAGCGCTGCGGGCGAGACCGAACGATGAGCATGATCGCCACCGCGCCGCTCGCCGAACGGCGTCGGCATGCGCGGCGCAGCGAGCACGCGGG
>DASSGI010000389.1:0-4578 GCA_035857655.1 Casimicrobiaceae bacterium
CTGCTGCGCGACGAGCGCGGCGCGCTGCGCGCGTTCCACAACACGTGCCGCCATCGCGGCTCGATCCTGTGCACCGAGGACGCCGGCAATTTCGCGCGACGAAGGATCGTGTGCCCGTACCATGCCTTTACCTACGATCTCGCAGGGAAGCTGGTGGGCACGCCGCGACGAATGGCGACACCGGACTTCGATCCGGACGAATTCTCGCTGTTCGAGATCGCCGCCGACGCATGGGGCGGCTTCGTTTTCGTCAATCTCGCCGGCCGCAAGGCGGCTCCGCTCGCGGAATCGCTCGGCGAGATTCCCGGCCGCTTCGCGCGTCACGGATTCGAGCGGCTGCGCATCGGCAAGCGCGTCGTCGCCGACGTGCAAGCGAACTGGAAGCTTCTCGTCGAGAACTTTTCGGAATGCTTTCACTGTCCGCCGGTGCACCCGGAGCTCTGCCGGATCGTCACCGCCTACCGTGACGCCGGCGCATGGGGTTTGCATCGCGACGAGCGCGGCTCGCCGCTGCCCGAAGCGCTACCCGAATTCAAGGCGGGCGCGCAGACGCTGACGCTCGACGGCACCGCCCGCCTGCCGCCGTTCGAAGGTCTCGGCGATGCGGAGCGCGCGACGCTCTACATCCCCGCGCTGCAGCCGCCGAATCTTTTTCTCAACGTGCACCCCGATTACGTCAACGCGCACATGATGTTCCCCACCGGAGCGGAGGGCGTTCGCATCGTCTACGACTGGTTGTTCGAGCCGCGCCACCTGCCGCTCGCCGACGCCGATCTCGAGCACTATGTCGCGCTGTGGGACCTCACCAATCGGCAGGACGCGCGCAATTGCGAATGGCAGCAGCAGGGACTGCGCTCGCGAGAATTTCGCCACGGAGTCTACGTGCCGCAGGAATTCGATTGCGCGCGCTTTGCAACCTGGGTCCGCGCGGAGCTGCGCCGCGCGCCTCGAGCCCGCCGATGAGCTCGCGCCGATCGCAGCCGCAGGTCGCGAGCCCCGCGCAACGGAGCCTGCCGACGTGGATCGCCAACCTTGGCGCGACGTGGCGACTCAGCTTCGTGGTCGCGCTTGGCATCGTCGCCTACGTCGCGGAGCCGCAGAGCGTCTCGTGGGATACGCGGCTCATCGTGAGCTGGAACGTCGCGGCGCTGGCCGACCTCGCTCTCGCCTGGACGATCGTCGTCACCTCGGACGCCAACGCAACCCGCGCGCACGCGCTCACGCAGGACACGAGCGGATACGTGATTTTTCTGTTCGTGCTGTTCGCCGCGTGCGCAAGCATCGTCGCAATCGCGTTCGTCGCCGGCACGATCAGGGATCTCGAGGCATGGGCGAAGGCGTGGCGCCTCACGCTCACGATAGTCGCGCTGACCTCGTCCTGGGTATTGATCCAGACGCTGTTCGGCTTTCATTACGCGCGCCGCTATTACCACGACGAAAAGCACGGTTCGGCGCAGGCCGGCGGGCTGAAATTTCCGGGGACGGCCGACCCCGACTACATGGACTTCGCGTATTACTCGTTCGTCGTCGGCATGACGTCGCAGGTTTCCGACGTCCAGGTGCTGTCGACGCGGATGCGGCGATTGACGCTCGTGCACGGCGTGCTCGCGTTCATCTTCAACATCGCCGTGCTCGCGCTGAGCATCAACATCATCGCCAGTTCCGTCTGATCCCGATCCGGACGGAGAGCGTCCCCGGACCTCGAGAAGGCCCGTCTACGCGCGCGATCGAAGCAGCCGGTCGAGGCTCCACTCGCCGCCCCCCGCCGCCGCCAGGTAGAGATAGACGAAGCAGTAGACGACGGCGAGCTCGCCGTTGTTGAGGATCGGCCAGAAGCCCTGCGGGGCATGCGCCATGAAGTAAGCGACGGCCGCGAAGCCGGATACGATGAAGGCAACGGGTCGCGTGAACAGGCCGACAAGGATCAGGATCCCGCCGAAGACCTCGATCACGCCGGCGAGGCCCAGCAGCGACATCAAGTCCACCTGCTTGCCGTCGAGCATGCCGAAAAGCTTCTGCAGGCCGTGCGGAATCAGCAGGAAGCCGAGAATGATCCGCAGCACGCTCAGCAGCTTGGGTGCCCAGGTCGTGTAAATATTGCCTCCGGAAATATTTCCTTCATCGCTCAACGGCGGACGCGAGGAAGTATTGTAGGCGGGGTCGGTCTGCAGCATGATCAACCTCCACTGTGGAGTTCACAACTCCAGCCGTTGGACGCGGCGGCGAAAGCGGAAGTTCACCGGCCGGAACGGCGGCCGGACGCGTTACATCTAATGTTTCAAAGCCGATGAACAACATCGATCCCTTGGCTATTCCCGAGCACCTGGCAGAGCTTCCAACGGAGGGCAACAGCCTCTCGGCGAGCATTGCGAAGGGCGACGAACGGGTCCTCGAGCGCGTGATGCGCAAGCACAACAGGATGCTGTTCCGCATTGCGCGCTCCATTCTCAACGACGACGCCGAAGCCGAGGACGCGCTGCAGGAAGCCTATCTCGCAGCGTTCCGCAACATCGGCAGCTTTCAAGGTGCGGCGAAGATGTCGACGTGGCTCGCGCGCATCGTCATCAACGAAGCGCTGGGGCGGTTGCGCAAGCGCAATCGCGGCGCCGTTATCGTGCCGTTCGCGGGTCGCGAGCGAGGGGAGCCGAGCCTGGAGGAGGACGCGATGGCCGATTCGACCGCGGAATCGCCCGATGCGGCCGTGCTGCGCGGCGAGCTGCGCCGGCTCCTCGAGCGCCGGATCGACGAGCTTCCCGCGCAGTTCCGCACGGTGTTCATCCTGCGCGACGTCGAGGAGATGACGGTCGAGGAAACCGCCGAATGCCTCGACATCCCGGCTGCGACGGTGCGCACGCGAGCGTTTCGCGCGCGGGCGCTGCTGCGCGAGTCTCTCGCGCGCGATATCGATTTTGCAACGCTCAGGGCATTCGAGTTCGCGGGAGAGCGTTGCGACCGCATTGTCGGCACCGTGCTCGCACGACTGCGATCAGCGAAGGCGGACAGCGGAGCGGAAGCGCCGGACCGACCGGCGTGAACTTTCAACCGAATCAGTCAAGGAGATCGATCATGAATCTTTCGAGCATCGCTTTTGCGAGCGCAATGTTCGTCGCGGCGACCGGTGCGTTCGCGCAGGGTGCGGCGCCGCCCCCCGCGCCTGCGGCACCTGCCCCTGCGCCCGCACCCGCGGCCGCAGGACCCAACGACGCGCAGATCGCGCACATCGTCGTGACGGCGAACCAGGTCGACATCGACGCCGGCAAGCTCGCCGGGTCGAAGGGAGCGAACAAGGACGTCAAGGCCTTCGGCAAGCAGATGGTCACCGACCATACCGGAGTCAACAAGCAGGCCGTGGCGCTCGCGAAGAAGCTCAAGGTCACGCCGGAAGACAACCCGACGAGCCAGGCCCTCAAGAAGGGCGGCGCGGACAACGTCGCGAACCTGAAGAAACTCAAGGGCGCGGAGTTCGACAAGGCGTACATCGAGCATGAAATCGCCTATCACCAGCAGGTGCTCGACGCGATCGACAAGACGCTGATCCCGAGCGCGAAGAACGCCGAGTTGAAGGATCTCATCGTCAAGGTGCGGCCGGCATTCGTGGGCCACCTCGAGCACGCGAAGAAGATCCAGGCAACGCTCAAGTAGTGGCACGCGTCGCCGGCGGGCGAAGCCGATGATCGGGATTCGAAAGCAGGACGGGCGCGCGCGGCTCCTTCACGCGCCGGCGATCGCGCTCGTCCTGGCTTGTGCGTTGCTCGCCGCGCGTCCCGCACTTACTGCCGATGCGCCGAAGCCCGTCACGCACACCGTCGTCATGGACGGAGTCAAATACACGCCGGAAGCGCTGACGATCAAGCGCGGCGACACCGTCGTCTGGGTCAACAAGGACCCGTTCCCGCACACGGTCACTGCGAAGGGCGCATTCGACTCGCGCGACATCGCCTCCGGAAAGTCGTGGCGATGGACGGCGCGTAAAACCGGCGACTACGCGTACACGTGCACGCTGCATCCCAACATGAACGGGACGCTGAAGGTCGAGTAGCGCGCCCTCCGCGCCCTCACAGTCGTCGGAAGCTCGCTGTCGGGCGCAGCTCAGGCGGCGAGCCGCTGTCCCGTCGCCTGGTCGAAGACGTGCACATTTGCCGGGTCGACGGTAAGGCCGACTTTCTCGTCGTGATCGACGCGCGCTCTGCCGTGCATCCGCAAGATCACCTGCGATGCGCCGACCTTGAGCACGAGCTCGGTCTCGGCTCCCGTCGGCTCGACGACGATCACTTCGCCGGGCACGCCGGTGCCCGCGGGCGCGAGCGTCAGATGCTCGGGACGGACGCCGTACGAGACCGCCTGTCCGTCGGCGCCGGGCCCGCCGTCGAGCGGCCAGCGCACGCCGCCTTCGGCTTCGACATGAGCGCTTCCTCCCGATCGACGCACGACGCCGTTGACGACGTTCATCGCCGGCGAGCCGATGAACTGGGCGACGAACAGGTTGCCGGGGCGATCGTAGAGCGCGAGCGGCGTGCCGATCTGCTCGATGCGGCCGTCGTGCATCACGACGATGCGATCGGCCATCGTCATCGCCTC
>DASSGI010000390.1:0-4011 GCA_035857655.1 Casimicrobiaceae bacterium
ACCAAGTCCGCACGAACCGCGACGCCGCCGCCGCGACGGTCGCGGCCGACGACGCGGCCATCCAGAGCGCAAAGCTCTCGCTCGACTACTGCACGATCCGCTCGCCGGTGACAGGCTACGCCGGGCGCATCCTCATCCAGCAGGGCAATCTCGTCAAAGCGAACGACACGAACCCGCTCGTGACGATCAACCAGGTCGTGCCGATCTACGTGTCGTTCTCCGTTCCCGAGCAGAACATCGCCGACGTTCGCAAATACCAGGCGGCTGGCGACCTGCACGTGAAGGTCGCGCCAGGCGACACCGCGCATCCGCCCATCGCCGGCAAGCTCGCTTCGCTCGACAACAGCGCCGACCCCGCCACCGGAACGATCCGGCTGCGTGCCGAGTTTGCCAACCAGGACAAGGCGCTCTGGCCGGGGCAGTTCGTGAACGTCGTGCTCACGCTCCACGAACAGCCCGACGCGATCGTGACGCCGTCTACTGCGCTCCAGAACGGCCCGAACGGCCAATACGTGTTCATCGTAAAGCCTGATACGACGGTCGAGCTTCGCAACGTCAAGGTCGCCCGAACCGAGGGCGACGACACGGTCATCGCCTCGGGCCTCGAGCCGGGGGACAAGGTCGTCGTCGCGGGGCAATTGCGGCTCGCCCCGGGCGTTCACATCACCGCCGGCGCACCGACGTCGTGAACATCGCGGAGCTTTTCGTCCGGCGGCCGGTGATGACGCTGCTGGTCATGACCGGCATCCTCATCTTCGGGATCATCGGATACCGGCTACTGCCGGTGAATGCGCTGCCGAACGTCGACTTCCCGACGATCCAGGTGCAGGCGCAGCTTCCCGGCGCGAACCCCGACACGATGGCCTCCGCGGTGGCAACGCCGCTCGAGAAGCAGTTCTCGACGATCGCCGGCATCGACTCGATGAACTCGGTGTCGTCGACCGGGCAGGTCACGATCACGCTGCAGTTCTCGCTCGACCGCAACATCGACGCCGCCGCGCAGGACGTGCAGTCGGCGATCGCCGCGGCCGCACGGCAGTTGCCGTCGTCGCTGCCCAACCCGCCGACGCAGCGCAAGGTGAATCCCGCCGATTTCGCGATCCTTCTGCTTGCGCTCACGTCGCAGACGCAGCCGCTGTCGGTTGTCGACGACTACGGCGAGAATCTGCTCGCGCAGCGGATCTCGACGATCAATGGCGTCGCGCAGGTGCAAGTCTATGGCTCGCAGCAGTACGCAGTGCGCATCCAGCTCGATCCGAACAAGCTCGCCTCGCGCGGACTCGCGCTCACCGACATCGAGCAGGCCGTCGGCAACGCCAACGTCAACCTGCCGACGGGAACCCTGTACGGCCGCGACCGCGCGACCTCGGTGCAGGCGACCGGCCAGCTCACCACCGCGCTGGCGTACGGGCCGATGATCGTCGCCTACCGCAACGGCGCGCCGGTGCGCCTCGAGCAGATCGGCAAGGTGTTCGACAGCGTGCAGAACGACAAGGTCGCCGCCTGGTACAACGGCACGCGCGGCGTCGTGCTCGCCGTCCAGCGGCAGCCCGGCACGAACACGATCGAGATCGTCGACGCGATCAACAAGATCCTGCCGACGTTCGAGGCGCAGCTTCCGCCTTCGATCAAGCTCCAGACGCTCTACGACCGCTCGCAATCGATCCGCGAGTCGGTGCGCGACGTACAGCTGACGCTCCTGTTCGCGCTCGCGCTCGTCGTCGCCGTGATCTTCGTGTTCCTGCGCAGCGTCTCGGCGACGCTGATTCCGAGCCTCGCGCTGCCGCTCTCGATCGTCGGCACGTTCGCGATGATGTACGTGCTCGGCTACAGCCTCGACAACCTGTCGCTGATGGCGCTGACGCTCTGCGTCGGCTTCGTCGTCGACGACGCGATCGTCATGCTCGAGAACATCGCACGGCACATGGAGATGGGGATGTCGCGGATGGAGGCGACTCTTGCCGGCGCGAAGCAGATCGGCTTCACGATCGTGTCGATGACGTTGTCGCTTGCCGCGGTGTTCATCCCCGTGCTGTTCATGGGCGGCATCCTGGGCCGGCTGCTGAAGGAATTCGCTGTCACGATCGTCATCGCCGTGCTCATCTCGGGATTCGTCTCGCTGACGCTCACGCCGCTCTTGTGCAGCCGCTGGCTGAAGGTGGAGTACGGCGTCAAGCACGGCTCGCTCTACGCGTTGTCCGAGCGCGTGTTCAACGGGTGGCTCGCCGGGTATCGCGCGAGCCTTGCATGGGCGCTGCGCCATCAGCGCACCGTGATGGTGGCGTTCTTCGGAATCTTCGTCGGTACCGGCGCGCTCTTCTATGCGATGCCGAAGGGCTTCCTCCCGAGCGACGACGTCGGCCAGGTGTTCATCATCACCGAAGCGGCGCAGGACATCTCGTTCAGCGCGATGGCAAACCTCCAGCAGCAGGTCGCCGAAATCGTCCGCCAGAATCCACACGTGCAGGGGGTCATGTCGTTCGTCGGCTCGGGGGGGCCGAGCCAGTCGCTCAACAGCGGGCGGATGTTCGTCACGCTGAAACCACGCGCGGAGCGCCCGCCGGCAGACCAGATCGTTCAGGAGCTGCGGCCGGCGGTCATGCGCGTGACCGGCATCAAGGCGTTCGTGCAGAACGTCCCGGCAATCCGCATCGGCCAGCTCACGAAGAGCGCGTACCAGTACACGATGCAGGACACCGATACTGCCGAGCTCTACAAATGGGCGCCGCTCGTCGAGGAGAAGCTTCGCGCGCTGCCCGGCCTCGTCGACGTCACCAGCGACCTCCAGATCACGCAGCCGCAGATAACGGTGAAGATAGACCGCAACAAGGCGTCGGCGCTGGGCGTCTCGGCGCAGGCGATCGAGAACACGCTGTACGACGCGTACGGCTCGCGCCAGGTGTCGACGATCTACGCGCCGACCAACCAATACTGGGTTGTGATGGAGCTCGAGCCACGTTACCAGTCCGACCCCTCCGCGCTGTCGATGCTGTACGTGCGCTCGCAGGCGGGCGCGCTGGTGCCGCTCAATGCGGTGGCGTCGCTCGAGCCGACCGTCGGGCCGCTCGCGATCAACCACCTGGGTCAGCTGCCGGCGGTGACGATCTCGTTCGATCTGAAGCCTGGCGTGTCTCTTTCGCAGGCGCTCACGGAGATCCGCCAGACAACCGTGGACATGCGGCTTCCGACGACGATCATCGCCACGTTCCAGGGCACCGCGCAGGCGTTCCAGGCGTCACTCGCCGGGATGGGTGTGTTGCTGCTGCTCGCCGTCTTCGTCATCTACCTCGTGCTCGGTATCCTGTACGAGAGCTTCATCCATCCGCTGACGATTCTCGCGGGACTGCCGACTGCCGGGTTCGGCGCGCTCGTGACGCTCGCGCTCTTCCGCACCGATCTCAACATGTACGCGTTCGTCGGCATCGTGATGCTGATCGGCATCGTGAAGAAGAACGCGATCATGATGATCGACTTCGCGATCGAGGCGCAGCGCAACGAAGGCAAGTCGCCGGCGGACGCGATCTTCGAGGCGTGCATCACGCGGTTCCGTCCGATCATGATGACGACGTGCGCGGCGCTGATGGGCAGCCTTCCGATCGCGCTCGGGCTCGGCGCCGGCGGCCTCGCGCGCCGCCCGCTCGGGCTCGCGGTCGTCGGCGGGCTGCTCGTCTCGCAGATGCTGACGCTCTACATCACGCCGGTCATCTACGTCTACTTCGAGCGGCTGCGCGAGTGGCGCGCTTCGCTCGCGAAGACTGCGCCCGCTCCCGCCCCTGCGCACGCCTCGGCGGACTGAAGCGGGCCCCCGAGCCGCAGCGGAATGCAACATCCGTCTGCATTCGGTCAGATCATTCGTACTTTGCGGAGAATCGCCAGTCGGAAGCGGCAGGCTGCAGTCGTTTGCCTTCGGCTCTCCTTTGCAGGTCTGATCCTCGCCGCCGGCTCTGCGATGCAGGTGCTCGCCGGCCCGCCTCTCCCATCGGCCATCGGTCCCGAGAGCGAGAACGCGAT
>DASSGI010000391.1:0-2389 GCA_035857655.1 Casimicrobiaceae bacterium
AACAGAACGATCGGAACAACGACAACAGGCACGCCGGCGAGAACAAGCAGTGTGAGCTTCGCGCTCGTCACCGCGAGCATCACGAGCCCGCCGATCAGCAGCAGCAGGTTGCGGATCGCCATCGACGCGCTCGAGCCGATAACCGTGTCGAGCATCGCCGTGTCGTTGATCAGCCGCGAGATCGCGTCGCCGGTTCGCGTCAGCTCGAAGAAGCCGGGCGGCAAGGTCAGCAGATGTCCGAACACGGCGCGGCGCAGGTCGGCCGTCACGCGCTCTCCGATCCACGACACGAAATAGAAACGCGTGTAAGTCGCCGCCGCCATCACGACGATGACACCGAGCATCAACGCGAGCGTCCGGTCGAGCTCGTGCGCATCGCCCGCGGAGAATCCGTGATCGATGACGCCTTTGAGCCCCTGGCCCACCGCGAGCACCGCTGCGGCCGCGACGACGAGCGCGATCGCCGCAAAGACGACCTGCCGGCGATACGGGCGAACGAATCGGCCGATGCGCGCGAGCGTCTTGAGCGCGGGAATCGGACGAAGCGGCGCTGCGGTCTCGGCGTCGGTCGTGACGGTAGGCATCTCTCGCGCGCCAGGGCGCACTCGCCGTGGCGGAAAACGTCGCACGTTAGACGGGGCGAAGCGGGTTGTCGAGCGCGCGATGACCGCGGTCGCCGCGCACTGTCCCACAGCGCGACGACGGCTGTCGCGGTACACTATGGACGTCACCCCCTCGAAACTCAACCTCCATCGATGAACGCACCCTTCGCACCCTCCCTGTTGTCCACCGTCGAGCTCGCGCCGCGCGATCCGATCATCGGCGTTACGGAAAGCTTCAACGCCGATTCGAATCCGAACAAGGTGAACCTCGGTGTCGGTGTGTACACCGACGACAACGGAAAGGTGCCCCTGCTCGAATGCGTGAAACGCGCCGAGCGCGAAATGACCGACAAGGCTGCGCCGCGCTCGTATCTGCCGATCGACGGCACGCCCGCGTACGACCGTGAAGTGTGCAATCTGCTGTTCGGTGCCAAAAGCGACGTCGTCACCGGCGGGCGCGCCGTCACTGTGCAGGCGCTGGGCGGAACCGGCGGGCTCAAGGTCGGCGCCGATTTCCTTCGTCGCTTCGCGCCCGGAGCGCAGGTCTGGATCAGCGATCCGAGCTGGGAGAACCATCGCGCACTGTTCGAAGGCGCGGGCTTCACCGTCAACAACTATCCGTACTTCGAGCCGAAGACACGCGGCCTCGATTTCGCCGGCATGATGTCCGCGCTCGAGCGCGTGCCGGCGGGATCGATCGTCGTTCTGCACGCGTGCTGCCACAACCCAACCGGCGTCGATCCGACGGCCGAGCAGTGGACGCAAATCCTGAAGACCGTTCGCGAGCGTGATCTCGTGCCGTTCCTCGACCTCGCGTACCAGGGTTTCGCCGACGGCATCGATGCCGACGGCGCCGTCGTCCGCGCGTTCGTCGCGACTCCCGGGCCCGTGCTGCTCGCGAGCTCGTTCTCGAAGTCGTTCTCGCTTTACGGCGAGCGCGTCGGCGCGCTGTCGGTCGTCGCTGTCGACCGTGATGAAGCGACTCGGGTGCTCTCCCAGTTGAAGCGCACGATCCGCGCCAACTACTCGAGTCCGCCGACGCACGGCAGCCAGATCGTCACGACGGTGCTCTGTTCTCAGGAGCTTCGCGCGCTGTGGGAGGCCGAGCTCGCTACGATGCGCAATCGCATCAAGCTGATGCGCGCGCTGCTCGTCGAGCGCCTGCACGAGCGCGTGCCGGACGCCAATTTTCGCTACATGCTCGAGCAGCGCGGCATGTTCTCGTACTCGGGGCTCGGCAAAACGCAGGTCCAGCGGCTGCGCGAGGAGTTCGGCGTCTATGCGGTCGACACCGGGCGCATCTGCGTTGCCGCGCTCAACCAAACCAACGTCGATTACGCGGCCGAAGCGATCGCCAAGGTGTTGAAATAAGGCGCGAGCGCTCGTCGCACGATTTTGACAGTCCCGCACAATTCGCTATAATTCAAGGCTGTACAGCGCGGGAATAGCTCAGTTGGTAGAGCGCAACCTTGCCAAGGTTGAGGTCGCGAGTTCGAGACTCGTTTCCCGCTCCAGCTTCTCGAGGGAGAGCCCTGACGATCGCACGAGGCTCTCCCTTTTCGCATGATCGGTCGCGTCTAGCGCGCCGACCGACGCCCCGGGCGGGGTGGCAGAGTGGTCATGCAGCGGCCTGCAAAGCCGTCTACGCCGGTTCGATTCCGACCTCCGCCTCCAAAGAATCAATTTGTTAGCGGCGTTAAGCGCGACGACGCCGGGTTGATGGGGCACAAGTTTGACAGAGCCCCAAAGATCAAGAGCGCGAGTGTGTCGTGGGACGTTTTGGGGAA
>DASSGI010000392.1:0-14082 GCA_035857655.1 Casimicrobiaceae bacterium
CGTGTATTCAACGTCGCTGCAATTGCGCTCCCCGCGGAGCTCGCCAAGGGTGCGCCGCCGCGGCACGGTGCCGCAGCGTGGGTCTGCCGCGGGACGCAATGCCTTCCTGCGATGACGGCGCTGGCGGAAGTCGAGCGCGAAATCGCGAGCTGACCACGCCCCGTGAGGTCAACGCGAGCCGGCGTCTCGCGTTATTGGCGAACGGGAGGCGGTTCCGGTACCATGGCCGCCGCTTTCCCGCCTACTTTCCGAAGGGAGCCCCAATGAAAATCGCCGCAATTTCACTGGCTGCTGCAGGCATGCTCGCGTCGGGAGCCGTGCTCGCCCAGTCCGCCGAAGATCTGATCAAGAAGAACGGCTGCACCGCGTGCCATTCCAACGACAAGAAAATCGTCGGCCCCGCTTACGTCGAAGTCGCCGCAAAGTACAAAGGCGACGCCGGCGCCGCCGCGAAGTTGATGGAGAAGGTGAAAAAGGGCGGGCAGGGTGTCTGGGGTCCCGTCCCGATGCCGCCGAACCCGTCGGTTTCCGATGCCGATTTGAAGACGATGATCACCTATATCCTGTCTTTGAAGAAGTAAGCGGTTACCCTCATGGTGAGTCGCTTCGGTAGTGGCTCACCAGCGACCAAGCGGCAGTCGACAGGCACTCCGGTCGATTCTGTACCCGGCACTCCGGTCGACTCGCCGCCCCGGAATCGGCGCCCGTTCCGCGCTCGATCGTCAGGGCCGGGAATTTTGACAGCCGGGGAGGGCAACGGTACCCTTGCCTCCGTCCGTGCAGGAGAGTGCAGCGCCGGGTTCCGACCCGGTGCCGCCGCCGAAGGCGTAACTCCCGCAATCGCTCAGGCAAAGAGGACTGCCCGGACGTAAGCAGCATCTGGAGAGCGACCGCGCCTGTACATCGGCGGCGGTCCACCGAAGGGGCACCGGCGCGAGGACAGCGCCGCAATCTCTCAGGTAAAAGGACAGACGGGGCGAGACGAGAGACGCGGCTCGCCCCTTATCTTTTTCCGACGGGAGAAACCCTTGCTGAAGCAGACGCCGCTCAACGCCACGCACCGCGCCTCCGGCGCCCGGATGGTCGATTTCGGCGGCTGGGACATGCCGGTCAACTACGGGTCCCAGATCGACGAGCACAACGCCGTGCGCACCGACGCCGGAATGTTCGACGTTTCGCACATGCAGATCGTCGATCTCGAGGGCGCGGGCGCCCGCGATTTCCTCCGCTACGCGCTCGCGAACAACGTCGACAAGCTGAAGGAGCCCGGCAAGGCGCTCTACTCGTGCCTGCTGACACCCGAAGGCACGGTGATCGACGACCTGATCGTTTATTTCCAGCGCGAGGATTTCTTTCGCATCGTCGTCAACGCGGGCACCGCGGACAAGGACGTCGCGTGGCTGTCCCGACTTCGCAGTGAACGCGCGCCGGCGCTTTCGCTCAAACCGCGAACCGATCTCGCGATGATCGCAGTCCAGGGGCCGCAGGCGCGCGCCAAGGTCTGGCGCGCAGTCCGCGGCTCCGAGCAGGCGACCGCAGCGCTGAAACCTTTCATGGCGGCGCGCGTCCCGAGCGAATGGGGCGAGCTCTTCGTCGCGCGAACCGGCTACACCGGCGAAGATGGTTTCGAGATCGCGATCGCGGGAACGAAAGCTCACGAGCTGTGGCGGGCGCTGGCCGCTGCCGGCGTGCGTCCGGCAGGCCTCGGCGCGCGCGACACGCTGCGCCTCGAGGCCGGCATGAACCTCTATGGCCAGGACATGGACGAGAAGGTCTCGCCGCTCGAATCCGGACTTGCGTGGACCGTCGACCTTGCCAGTCCGCGCGACTTCGTCGGCAAGGCGGCGCTCGTTGCGCATCCGCCGTCGAAGCAGTTGACGGGCCTCGTGCTGGTGGACAAGGGCGGCGTGCTGCGAGCGCATCAGGCGGTGCGCACCGATCGCGGCGACGGCGAGATCACGAGCGGCACGTTCAGCCCGACGCTCAACCAGTCGATCGCGCTCGCACGCCTGCCGGCAGGCATCGCGCCCGGCGAGATCGTGCGCGTGGCCGTGCGCGACCGCGAGCTCGCCGCACGGGTGGTGAAGCCGCCCTTCGCGCGCAACGGCAAGTCGCTCGTCCCAAAGGCATCCTGAATCGAAGCCGTTCCACCCATCGAATACGAACGAAGGAGTGAGCGATGAACATTCCAGCCAACCTCAAGTACACCGCATCGCACGAATGGGTCCGCAGCGAAGCCGACGGCACGCTGACGATCGGCATCACCGATCACGCGCAAGCGGCGCTCGGCGACCTCGTCTATCTCGAGCTTCCCGAGGTGGGCCGCAAGGTGGCAGCGGCCGAAGCCTGCGCCGTCGTCGAGTCGGTCAAGGCGGCTTCCGACATCTACGCGCCGGTCGCCGGTGAAATCACCGAGGTCAACAAGGCAGTCACCGAAACGCCGGAACAGGTCAACAAGGACGCGTACGGCGCGTGGCTCTTCAAGCTCCGGCCCGTCGACGCGTCGGCGGTCGCCAACCTACTTGACGCGAGGGCTTACGAAGCTTCGATCGGCGACGCATGACGAGCACGCACTTGCCTGCAACAAGCGTGCTCGGTGCGCCGCCTCGAATCGATCCGGCAACGACGACATGAACGAACCCCGACCCCCGCGCGGCGCGCCCGACGCGCTCGCCACCCTCGAACAGGCCGGCGCGTTCATCGCGCGCCACATCGGAACGACGTCCGACGACCAGGCGGCGATGCTCGAGACGCTGGGGTTTCCGTCGCGCAAGGCGCTGATGGATGCGATCGTTCCCGCAGCGATACGGAGCCGCGCGCCGCTCGCGCTCCCTCCGGCGATCTCGGAGGCCGATGCGCTCGCGCGGCTCGCGCAGCTCGCCGCGAAGAACAAGGTCATGAAGTCGTTCATCGGCCAGGGCTACTACGGCACGCATACGCCCGGCGTCATCCTGCGCAACGTGCTCGAGAACCCCGCGTGGTACACCGCGTACACGCCGTATCAGCCCGAGATATCGCAGGGACGCCTCGAGGCGCTCGTCAATTTTCAGACGATGGTCTGCGATCTGGCCGGCATGGCGATCGCCAACGCCTCGATGCTCGACGAAGCGACCGCCGCTGCCGAGGCGATGACGCTCACTCAGCGCGTTGCGCACAGCAAATCGCAGCGATTCTTCGTCGCCGCCGACGTGTTTCCGCAGACGATCGATGTCGTGCGCACGCGCGCGGAGCCGCTCGACATCGAAGTCGTCATCGGTCCCGCGGCGCGGGCCGCCGAAGGCGAGTACTTCGGCGTGCTGCTGCAGTACCCGGGCGCGGACGGTGGCATTCGCGATTACCGCGCGCTCGTCGCCGCGGTGCACGCGAACGGCGGACACGTCGTCGTGGCCGCCGACCTGCTGGCGCTCACGCTGCTCACGCCGCCGGGCGAGTGGGGCGCGGACGTCGTCGTCGGCTCGGCGCAACGCTTCGGCGTCCCGATGGGCTACGGCGGCCCGCATGCCGGCTATCTTGCGACGAAGGACGAGTTCAAGCGGACGATGCCGGGCCGTCTCGTCGGCGTGACGATCGACGCGAACGGCGCTGCCGCTTATCGGCTCGCGCTGCAAACGCGCGAACAGCACATCCGGCGCGAGAAGGCGACGTCGAACATCTGCACGGCGCAGGTGCTGCTCGCGGTGATCGCCGCGATGTACGCCGTCTATCACGGCCCCGCGGGACTCGTGACGATCGCGCGGAGAGTTCACAGGCTGACGGCGATACTCAAGGCGGGCCTCGTAAGGACGGGTCTCGACGTGACGACGGACCGCTTCTTCGACACGCTCACCGTCGCGAGCGGCGAGGCGACGCGATCGATCGTCGAACGCGGCCTCGCGGGAGCGATGAACTTCCGCACGATCGACTCGCAGACGCTCGGGGTATCGCTCGACGAGACCACAACGCGCGCCGACGTCGAGGCGATCTGGACCGCGTTCGGCGGCACGCTCGACGAACGGGCGCGTGCCGCCCTGTTCGAAGGGACCGCGGATGCGCTGCCGGCCGAGCTCTCCCGCACGTCGACGTTCCTCACGCACCCGACGTTCAACCGCTATCACTCCGAGACGGAGATGCTGCGCTATCTGCGCCGTCTCGCGGACCGCGACATCGCGCTCGATCGCGCGATGATCCCGCTCGGGTCGTGCACGATGAAGCTCAACGCGACCTCCGAGATGATCCCTGTCACGTGGCCGGAGTTCGGGCAGTTGCATCCGTTCGCGCCGAACGAGCAGGCTCGGGGCTATGCGGAGCTCGTCGCGGAGCTCGAGCGGATGCTGTGCGCGGCGACAGGTTATGCGGCGGTGTCGCTGCAGCCCAACGCGGGGTCGCAGGGCGAATACGCGGGTCTTCTCGCGATCCACGCGTATCACGCGAGCCGCGGCGAGAGTCGTCGCGACGTGTGCCTGATCCCCGCATCGGCGCACGGAACGAATCCCGCATCGGCGCACATGGCCGGGATGCGCGTCGTCGTGGTCGCCTGCGACGCCGACGGCAACGTCGATCTCGCCGATCTCGAAGCGAAGGCTCGTGCGCACAGCGCGAATCTCGCTGCGATCATGGTCACGTATCCGTCGACGCACGGCGTGTTCGAGGAGGGCATCACGCGGATCTGCGAGATCGTTCACGCGCACGGCGGCCAGGTCTACGTCGACGGCGCGAACCTGAATGCGCTGGTGGGCCTTGCCGCGCCCGGCAAATTCGGCGCCGACGTCTCGCACCTGAACCTGCACAAGACGTTCTGCATCCCGCACGGCGGCGGCGGCCCGGGCGTCGGTCCGGTCGCGGTCGGAGCGCATCTCGCGAAATTCCTGCCGGGCCACCGGTACTTGCCGTCGCGCGAGGCGATCGGCGCCGTCTCCGCCGCGCCTTACGGGTCGGCGTCGATCCTGCCGATCTCGTGGATGTACATCACGATGATGGGAGCGGAAGGGCTCGCTTGTGCGACCGAATCGGCGATCCTCGCCGCGAACTACATCGCGAAGCGCCTGGCGCCGCATTATCCGGTCCTCTATTCGGGACCTGGCGGCCTCGTCGCGCACGAGTGCATCCTCGACCTGCGGCCGCTCAAGGAGACGAGCGACATCGCCGTCGACGACGTCGCGAAACGGTTGATGGACTACGGGTTCCACGCACCGACGATGAGCTTCCCCGTCGCCGGCACGCTGATGATCGAGCCGACCGAGAGCGAGTCGAAGGTCGAGCTCGATCGCTTCATCGCAGCGATGATCGCGATCCGGGACGAGATTCGCGCGATCGAAGAGGGACGAGCCGACCGCGTCGACAATGCGCTCAAGAACGCGCCGCACACGGCCGCCGCAGTGACCGCCGACGAGTGGCGTCATCCGTACCGGCGGGAAGAGGCTGCCTATCCGACCGCTTCGCTCCGAAGCACGAAATACTGGCCGCCGGTCGCGCGCGTCGACAACGTCTACGGCGACCGGAACCTGTTCTGCAGTTGCGTGCCGCTCGCCGACTACGCGGACGACGCGCCGCGCGAGGCCGCAGCGCCGATCGGCGCGGTCTAGCGGCGCATTGCCCTGACAGGTGCGTATCGTCGTATTCGGCGCGGGTGTCGTCGGCATCACCGCCGCGTGGTATCTCGCCGCGGACGGTCACGAGGTCACTGTCGTCGATCGCCAGCCGGGCCCGGGCCTCGAGACATCGCTCGCGAACGGCGGACAGATCTCGGCATCGCACGCAGGCCCGTGGGCGAATCCGCGGGCGCCGCTCACGATCCTCAAGTGGCTGGGCCGCGCCGACGCGCCGCTCATGTTCCGGCCGCGAATGGACTGGCGGCAGTGGCGATGGGGGATGCAGTTCCTCGTCGAGTGCCTGCCCGGGCGCACGCTGGCGAACACGATCCAGTGCATGAACCTCGCACTCTATTCGCGCGATTGCCTCAAGGCGCTGCGCGCGACGACCGGCATCGAATACGAGCAGCTGACGCGCGGGATTCTCGAGTTCCACTTCGACGCGAAGACTTTCGCCGCAGCCGCGAAGGCCGCAGAGCTGATGCGCGAATACGGCGGCGATCGCGCAGCGAAGACAGCCGACGAATGCGTGGCGATCGAGCCCGCGCTCGGCGCGTGCCGCGAGCGGCTCGTCGGAGGAATCTTCACCGCGGGCGATGAATCCGGCGACGCGCATCGCTTCACGCAGGAGCTCGCGCGGCTCGCTCACGCTCGCGGCGTCGCATTCCGCTGGGGCACGACCGTCGAAGCGCTGGTCACCGACGGCCTTTCGGTTCGCGGTGCGCGCTGCTTCACGCCGGTCGACACCAGCCATCGCGGGCGCGAGTCGATCGACACGGACATCTACGTGATCGCGCTCGGAAGCTACAGCCCGTTGCTGCTCTCGCCGATCGGCGTTCCAGCTCCGATCTATCCGATCAAAGGCTATTCGGCGACGATCACGGTCGGCGGCCATCGCGGCGCACCGCTCACTTCGCTTTCCGATCCCGAGCGCAAGCTCGTATTCAGCCGACTGGGCGAACGCTTGCGCGTCGCGGGTACCGCCGAGCTGTCCGGCTACGACAGGTCGCTCGATCGCGTTCGCTGCGATGCGCTTGTCGCGCGCACGTTCGAGCTCTTTCCCGACGCAGGGGACCGCGACTCAGTTCAATTCTGGGCGGGGCTGCGTCCGGCCACGCCGTCGAACGTGCCGCTCGTCGGCGCGACCCGCTACCGCAATCTCTTCGTCGACACGGGACACGGGACCCTCGGCTGGACGATGGCATGCGGATCCGGGCGAGGGCTCGCGGACCTGATCGCCGGTCGCAAGCCCGACGTCGACTTCGCGTTTACGCGCGCTAAATAGGGTCAGAGACGACTTTCCTGCATAGCATCGATAAGCAGGGGTCAGAGACGACTTCCCGCAGAAGATCGGGTGCGACCGGACCGCGAAAATCGTCTCTGACCCTATTTAACGCACGGTAAAGCGCAATAGAATTGCACGCTTGTCGATTTCCACGTGAACGCCGGATCCATGGAGCTCGCATCGCTCGATCGCTGGAAAGCCTCGCTGATTCACCTCGGGATCAGCGCGGCGATTGGATTCGCTGTCGTCGCGCTGATGCTGCTCGTCTGGTATCCGCGCCCCTATTTCAGCGCGATGGGCGGGGACACGCTGATTCTGCTGCTGATCGGCGTCGACGTCGTCATCGGGCCGATGATCACACTGATCATCTTCGATCCGAAGAAGAAGGCGCTCAGGTTCGACCTGAGCGTCATCGCCGCGTTGCAGCTCGCTGCGCTCGCCTACGGATGCAGCGTGATGTTCACCGCGCGGCCGGTGTACAACGTGTTCGTCGTCGATCGCTTCGAGACGGTGGCCGCGAACCAGGTCGACGCGGCGTCGCGCGCGAAGGCTGCCGACGACTTTCGCTCGCTGCCGCTCACGGGACCGAAGATCGTCGCGGCGCACCAGCCTGCCGATGCGCAGCGGCAGGCCGACATCGTCATACAGGCGATGAACGGCGGTCCCGATCTCGCGAACCTTCCCGATCTCTACGCGCCCTACTCCGCCGCCCGCGCCGAAGTCGCCGGCAAAGCCCGTCCGCTTGCCGAGCTGATCAAGCGCCAACCCGGTGACGCCGCGGCGCTTCGCGCTTCGCTCGTCGGTGCCGGTCGAACCGAGGACGCGGTGGGGTTCCTGCCGATGAAGGCGCGCAACAAGGACATGACAGTGCTCGTCGACAAGAAAACCGGCGATGTCGTCAACATCGTTCCTGTTTATCCATGGTGACGGGCGCGCGTTGATTCGCGGGACTCGCCTGCTCGCAGTCGTTGCGCTGGCGATCGCAGCCAGCGCGGCGTTCGCGCGCCCGCTGTCGTCTCCGGTTCCCGTCTCGGCCGCGGTGCCGCCGCCGGCCATCGGCGCGCCTGCCTATCTGCTGATCGACTTTGCGAGCAGCCAGGGAATCGTCGGCGAGAGCGCCGACGAGCGGCGCGAACCTGCTTCGCTCACCAAGCTGATGACCGCGTACCTCGTGTTCGCGGCGCTGCGAGAGAAGACAATCACGGCTGCGCAGATGGTGCCGGTCTCGAAGGCCGCGTGGCATGCCGAGGGCTCGCGGATGTTCATCGAGCCGCGCAAGGCGGTCTCTGTCGACGAGCTGCTGCGCGGGTTGATCGTGCAGTCGGGAAACGACGCCGCGATCGCGCTCGCCGAGCTCGTCGCGGGCAGCGAGGCAACGTTCGCCGAGCGGATGAACGCCGAGGCCGCGCGGCTCGGCCTCACGAACACGCATTTCGTCAACGCGACCGGACTCTCGAGCCCGCAGCAGTATTCGACCGCTTCGGACGTCGCCCAGCTCGCTGCTGCGGTCATCCGCGATTTCCCGGATTTCTATCCGCTCTATTCGCTGCGCGAGTACCGGTACAACAACATCACGCAGCCGAATCGCAACCGCCTGCTGTGGATCGATCCCTACGTCGATGGAATGAAGACCGGCCACACCGACGCCGCGGGATGGTGCCTGGTCGCCTCGGCGAAGCGCGGCGACCGGCGGCTGCTCGCCGTCGTGCTGGGTGCCGCTTCCGACGCCGCGCGCACGAGCGACGCGCAGAAGCTCCTCAACTACGGATTCCTGGCCTTCGATACCGTCCAGCTGTATTCGTCCGGCAAACCGGTGTCGAACCTGCGCGTGTGGAAGGGCGAGAGCCGGGAAGTTGCCGCGGGGTTTTTCTCCGACCAGTACCTGACGCTGCCGAAGGGCAAGGCCGACAAGCTCGCGTTGTCGATGATCGCGGTCGAGCCCCTGGTCGCGCCCGTGCTCAAGGGGCAGCGACTCGGGACCGTCAGAGTCTCTCTCGAGGGCAAGCAGATGGCCGAATTTCCGCTTGTCGCGCTCGAAGAGGTTGCGATCGCGAACATCTTCAAGCGGGCATGGGATACGATCCGGCTGTGGTTTCAATGAGCCGCGCCCTTCGGGGCGCCGGAGTGATCTCGCGATGATCGTCTATTTGAATGGTCAGTTTCTTCCGATCGAAGACGCGAAGGTCCCCGTGCTGGATCGAGGCTTCATCTACGGCGACGGCGTCTACGAGCTGATTCCCGTCTACAAGCGGCGCCCGTTCCGGCTGCCGCAGCACCTCGTGCGCCTGCAGCACAGCCTCGATGGAATCCGTCTCGCGAACCCGCATTCGGAAGCGGAATGGACTGAGATCGTGAGCGAGGTCGTCGCGCGCCAGCCGTTCGACGATCAGGGCGTCTATTTCCAGGTGACGCGCGGCGTCGCGAAGCGCGATCACACGTTTCCGGCAGGCGTCGCGCCGACGGTCTTCATGATGAGCAATCCGCTGGTCACGCCGACCGCGGAGCAGGTCGAGCGAGGCGTGGCCGTCGTGACCGCCGACGACAACCGCTGGCAGCGCTGCGATCTGAAGACGATCTCGCTGCTCGGCAACGTGCTGATGCGCCAGCTCGCTGCCGACGCGGGCGCCGTCGAAACGGTGATGTTCCGCGACGGCAATCTCACCGAGGCATCGGCGTCGAACGTGCTCGTGGTGATCCGCGGGACGATCGTCGCGCCGCCGAAGGACAACCGGATACTGCCGGGCATCACGTACGGCGCCGTCTACGAGTTCGCACGCGAAGCGGGGATGCCGTTCGAGATACGCCCGGTTTCGAGGGCCGAGGTGCAAGTCGCAGACGAGATGTGGCTCTCGTCGTCGACAAGGGAAGTGATCGCGGTCACGACGATGGACGGACGGCCCTTCTCGACAGGCGTCCCGGGCCCGGTGTTTCGCAGGATGTACGAGCTCTTTCAGGCGCACAAGCCAAGGTAGCGACGCGAGCCTAGGAGCAGGGGCCCCGCTCGCGCAGCGAGTGGGGATGCGACCCGGGCGAGTCGGCGCTCGAGGCCGACAGCGCAATCAAGGGGGTCGTGCTAAGCGCCGTGGAGGCCGAGGCGTGAGCGGCGAGGCCCGGCGCGCAATCGATCACTCGAGCGAGTGCGTCGTTCCGTAGCGGCCATGATGGAAGACGAGCCCGCGACCCTTCGTCCGGGCGCACGTCTCCACCGCGCCGATGAACAGCACGTGATCGCCGGCGACGTGGCGGTCGTGATGCCGGCACTCGAACGTCGCCACGCAGCCTTCGATCAGCGGTGCGCCGGCCGCCCCGAGCCGGTACGCGACGCCGCCGAAGTGATCGGCGTGCGGCCGTGAAAACCGCCGCGCGAGCTCGACCTGATCGTGCGCGAGCACGTTGATCGTGTAGCGCTCGGCCTGCTCGAAGTACGCGAGGTCCGCAGCGCGCCGGCGCAGGCTCCACAGCACGAGCGGCGGATCGAGCGAGACCGAGTTGAACGAGTTCGCCGTGAAGCCGACGTAGCGCCCCGGCGGACCCGGTGCGCAGATCACCGTGACGCCGGTCGCGAACTGCGCGAGCGCGTCGCGGAAGTCGCGTTCGGCGAAGGCGGCGGAAACCGCAGCTCGGTTGCCGTCGGAGGGCTTGGTCACGGAGCGCGCGGGTGTTCGGTGGGCCGCAAAGCTCGGATGGTAGCAGCGCCGGGCCGCCCGCACGCGGCGGCACCGGCGGTAAGCGCTTCGCTGCCGCGGGCCCCCCGTCTTGCTAAACTGGACGGTGCCCAAGCGGCGGTGTCGGCGGCGTCCATTGGCCGTCGCACCGCCCGGCGTTTCGCCGGCATTCGGCGGGCGCGCAGGCGGACAGCAGCACTCCACGCTCGACGATGGCCGAACCACTGCAGAAGATCATCGCGAACCGATACGGCGGGCGCAACCTGCCCGTGACGCTCGTTCTGCCCGACGGCGGCCGCGTGCCGCTCTCTTCCAGCGCCGAGATCGAGATCCTCGCGAGGACGTGGCGCGGCCTCAAGGCGCTCGCCGCGCCGGCGATGGGAGCGCTCGCCCGCGCCTACGTGCACAACGACATCGACTTCACCGGAAGCGCGCGCCGTGCGCTGGCGATCGCCGAAGGAATGGTTGGCGAGATTGCGAACGACGGCGATTCGCTCGGCACGCGCTTTAAGCAGTGGCGCAATCAGCTGCGCAGCAATCGCGCGAACATCCAGCACCACTACGATGTCTCCAATGCGTTCTACCGGATGTGGCTCGATCCGCGTCTCGTGTACTCGTGCGCCTACTTCAGGTCGGACGGCGACACGCTCGACGACGCGCAAGCAGCGAAGCTCGATCACATTTGCGGCAAGCTGCGCCTCGCACCGGGCGAGCGCTTCCTCGATATCGGTTGCGGCTGGGGTGCGCTGCTCTTCCGTGCCGCCGAGCGCTATGGCGTCGACGCGACCGGCATCACGTTGTCGCAAAACCAGTTCGAGCACGTGCGCTCGGAGATCGCCGCGCGCGGCCTCGAGGGCCGCGTGAGAGTCGAGCTTCGCGACTATCTCGATCTCCCCGAAGGCGTGCTCTACGACAAGATCGCAAGCGTCGGGATGTTCGAGCACGTCGGCGTCAAGCGCTTCCCCAAGTACTTCGGAAAGATCAGCCGGATCCTGAAGCCGGGCGGCTTCGTGCTGAACCACGGGATCACGCACAACGCTCTCGGGACGCATAACCTCGGCAGCGGCATCGGCGACTTCGTCGAGGAATACGTGTTCCCTGGCGGGGAGCTCGCGCACGTGGCGACGGTCATCGAGGGGATGGCGGCGCAGGGCCTCGAAGTGATCGACGGCGAAGCGCTGCGCGAGCATTACGCAAGGACGCTGTGGCGGTGGTGCGAGCGGCTCGAGGCGGCGGCGGACGCAGCGCGCAAGGAAGTCGGCGAGGAGCGATATCGCGTCTGGCGGATCTACCTCGCGGGTTCCGCGCACGCGTTCGATCGGGGATGGCTGTCGTTGTGGCAGTTGCTGGCCGGCAAGCCGCTTCCGGACGGTCGGCTCCCGCATCCGCTGACGCGCGGCTACATGTACGCCGGGTCGACCGGATAGCGGGGTTGCATTGGCCACCCGTCGCCACCATCTTCGCGCGATGAACCTCACAACGATGCAACAACCGGAAGAGTCGCTCCTCAAGTTCCCGACCGAGTTCCCGATCAAGGTGATGGGGCGGACGCAGGACGGGTTCGCGCAGGCGATCGTCACGGTCGTTCAGAAGCACGCGCCCGACTTCGATCCGGCGACGATGGAGATGCGCGCCTCGAGCGCGGGGAAATACCTGTCGCTCACCTGCACGGTGCACGCGAAGTCGCGCGATCAGCTCGACAACCTGTATCGCGAGCTCACGTCGCACCCGATGGTCGCGATGGTGCTGTGACCGTGCAGTCGGAGGGTTCGCGCGCGGGCTTAGGCCGGCGCATGCGCCCGCACGCGAACCCGTCCGCCAGCGCGGCATTGTCGAACGAGCGGCAGCCGACGTGATCATCCGGCCGCTCGGAACCACCGAGTACGAGCCCACGTGGCGGTCGATGCAGGCGTTCACGTCGGCTCGCGATGCCGCAACGCCCGACGAGCTCTGGCTGACTGAGCATCCCCCGATCTACACGCTTGGCCTAGGGGGCCGCCGCGAGCATCTGCTGCGCGACAACGGCATCGCTACGCTCAAGGTCGATCGTGGAGGCCAGGTCACGTATCACGGTCCCGGCCAGCTCGTCGTCTACGTGCTCTTCGACCTGCGGCGACCGAAGCTCGGGATCCGTACGCTCGTCCGGACGCTCGAGGCGGCGGTGGTAGAATGGCTCGGCACGCTGCGGATCGCCGCGTACGGCAAGCCGTCGGCGCCTGGGGTCTACGTCTCGACCGGCTCCCGCGAAGCGAAGATCGCCGCGTTGGGATTGAAGGTCAGCGCGGGCTGCACGTACCACGGGCTCGCCGTCAACGTCGCGATGGATCTCGCGCCGTTTGCCGACATCGATCCCTGCGGCTATCCGGGGCTCGCCGTCACCCAACTGGCGGATCTCGGCGTAGAGCGGACCGTCGACGAGGCAGGCGCAGGATTGGCGCCGATCCTCGCCGCCAGACTCGAAGCGATGACGCGATCATGACTTCGCCCACGCCTTTCCCCGCCGCTCCCGACAACGCCGCGGGCATCAAGCACAGGGGCGACGCGAAGACGGCGCGCATCCCGATCAAGATCGTTCCCGCCGAGCGGCTGAAGAAGCCCGAGTGGATCCGCGCTCGCGCGCCATCGTCGCCGCGCTTCGGCGAGATCAAGAAGATCCTGCGCGAGCACAACCTGCACACGGTGTGCGAGGAAGCTTCCTGCCCGAACATCGGCGAATGCTTCTCGAAGGGCACGGCGACGTTCATGATCATGGGCGACATATGCACGCGCCGCTGCCCGTTCTGCGACGTCGGTCACGGCCGGCCGCTCGCGCTCGACACCAAGGAGCCCGTCAACCTCGCGAGGACGATTGCCGCGCTCAGGCTGTCCTATGTCGTCATCACGAGCGTGGATCGCGACGACCTGCGCGACGGCGGCGCACGCCATTTCGTCGATTGCATCCGCGCGGTACGCGAGCGCGCGCCGGCAACGAAGATCGAGGTGCTCGTTCCTGACTTCCGCGGGCGGCTGATGCGCGCTCTCGAAATTCTCGCCGAGGCGCCGCCCGACGTGATGAACCACAACCTCGAGACCGTGCCGCGCCTCTACCGCCAGGTGCGTCCCGGTTCGGATTACGCGCATTCGCTCGAGCTCCTGCGCGAGTTCAAGGCGCGCCATCCCGACATCCCGACCAAATCCGGCCTGATGGTGGGCCTCGGCGAAACCGATGACGAGATCCTCGCGGTGATGCGCGACATGCGCGCGCACGCGATCGACATGCTGACGATCGGACAGTACTTGCAGCCAACGCAGGGTCACCTGCCGGTGCTGCGTTACGTCCACCCCGATCAGTTCGCGGCGTTCGAGCGCAAGGCGCTCGCAATGGGCTTTCGTCACGCTGCCGTCGGCGCGATGGTGCGCTCGTCGTACCACGCCGACCGCCAGGCCGAGGAAGTGCTGCACTCGCAGCAGGCAGCGGACTAGCGTCGTACCCTGACGTCGACGGGCGCTAGCGCGGCGTCGGCGGCGGCGCGCTCTTCGGCCACAGGATCCACATCCGTCCGTCCTGCTTCATCCGCCCCGCTTC
>DASSGI010000393.1:0-2201 GCA_035857655.1 Casimicrobiaceae bacterium
CTGTTCGCGCAGCCGATCGTCGGCATCGGTCCCGTCGATCCGAGCGAACGCCATTTCGAGCTGCTGCTGCGGATGGTCGACGCGAACAATCAGATCATCCCGCCGATGGCGTTCATACCGGCTGCGGAGGGCTACGGGCGATCAACGGCATCGGCCACGTGATGGGCAAGCGCACGGTCGCGGAATCCGTCGAGGATCCGTCGACGATGGAGCGGCTGCGCGAGCTGGGCGTCGACTACGCGCAGGGCTTCGCGATCGCGCGCCCGGCGTTCCTCGCGGTCGGCGCAGGAGAGATGCTGGCCCACTAGCCGGGGCGTCGCGTCCGCCTAGGATGCCGGGGCAAGCCGGCCGAGATACTGGACCACCGGCGGCAGTCGCACGAGCGACGCGAAATCCGCGGCGTGGACGAGCTTCCCGCGCTCGACGAATATGAAGCGCTCGCAAGCTTCGCGGAGAATGTCGACGTGATACGGCTCGTTCGGGTGCAGGCAGAGGAACACGAGCCGTCCGCGCTCGCGCAGCCGGCGAAAGAAGTCGAGCATGAATCCGATATAGCCATCCTGGGCGCTGAACTGCGGCTCGTCGAACAGGTGCACGTGCGGTGACGCGCTGCGCGCGCGTTCGAGCATGAACGAGGGCCGCGTGCGCTTGAATGCGCGCACTTGATACGACTGATGGTAGTGGATCGCCAGCCTGTCGCGCTCGCCATAGCGAACGCGGTGGATGTCCTGACCGGCGATCCTCACGCGGCCGGAGGTCGGCAGGTTGCTGCCTGTCATGAGCTCGAACAGCGTCGTTTTCCCGGAGCCGTTCGGGCCCATGACGCCGACGACGGCAGGCGCCTCGACAACGAAGTCTGCTTCCAGCACGAACGTCGTCCGCCGACGAAAGACCCCCCGCGCGTAGCGCTTGGTCACGGCATCGACATGGAGGAGCGGCACGGACATCCCGCTATGCTCCGAGCAGCTGCTCGCGCGTTGCAGCGTTGGCGAGCAAATCGTGCGCCGGGCCGTCGTGAACGATGGTGCCGAGTCTCATCACGTAAGCGCGATCCGCTACATCGAGCGCGCTTTGCACATTCTGCTCGACGATCAGAATCGCGACACCTTCGTCCTTCAGGCGCAGGATCGTGCGCATGACGTCCTGCACGACCTTCGGCGCGAGACCCTGGCTCGGCTCGTCGAACAGCACGAGCCCGGGGGCGCCCAGCAGCGCGCGGGAGATCGCGACCATCTGCATCTCGCCGCCCGAGAGGTTTTCGCACTCGCGCGGCAGCAGGTGCTCGAGCGCCGAAAAGATCTCGAAGCACTCGCCCTCGCTCCACGCCCGGAAGCGGGTCTTCTTCCGCGCGATCGCCAGGTTGCGCGCGACGGTGAGCGTCGGAAAGACGCGGCGATCGTCGGGAACCCAGCCGATTCCGAGGCGCGCGATCTCGTGCGTCGGCACGCGCGTGATGTCACGACCGTCGAACCGGATGCTTCCCTGCCTTGCCGGCGTGAGGCCGAGGATCGCCCGCAGCGTTGTCGTTTTCCCGGCGCCGTTCGGTCCGAGCAGCGCGACGACTTCGCCGGCGGCGACCGACAACGACACCCCGAACAGCGCCTGTGTCTCGCCGTAGAACGCATCGATGGCATCGATTTCGAGCATCGTCACGGCGCTCCGAGATTCGCCCGCCGCACCCAGGCATTCTCGCGCAGCTCGTCGGGCGTGCCTTCGGCGATCACCTGGCCCCAGTGGATCACGGAGATCCGATCGGCAAGGCCGAACAGGAACTTCATGTCGTGCTCGATAACGACGATCGTCACCGTGTGCCTGAGCTCGCGAATGAGCTCGGCGAGACGTGCAGTGCCCTCGCTTCCCAGCCCGGCAGTCGGCTCGTCGAGGAACAGCATGCGCGGCTCGCCCGCCAGCGCGAGTGCGATTTCCAGCGCCCGCCGATCGCCGTACGACAGGCTCTTCGCGATGACTCCCTCCTTGCCGCCGAGACCGACGCGTGCGAGTACCGCGTCCGCCCTGTCTTGCGCAGTCGTGTCGGCGTCGAGGTCTCGCCAGAAGTCGAAGGCGCGGCGGCGAACACCGGGCAAGGCGACGAGCACGTTGTCGCGCGCGGAGTAGTCGTTGAAAAGGTTCATGATCTGGAACGAGCGCGAAATTCCGCGCCGTGCGATCTGCTGCGGCGCGAGCCCGGTGATCGCTTCGCC
>DASSGI010000394.1:0-11335 GCA_035857655.1 Casimicrobiaceae bacterium
CGGCATCAAAAATCCTCTTATGGGTCAGTACCTTGGGCACGAACCCTGGTATCGGGTCCGTGGATTATACGTGAATGCGCGAGCTTCCCCGGTCAACTTCACAATACCTTTGAAAACAATGGCTTATCCGGATCGTCCCACCGTCTTGACTGCGGTCCGGATTAAGCAAGTTGCGCCGAGAATCGCAAGCACAAGGTCAGGCAGCGCGCGACGCGTCGGGCGGCGCTCCCGACCGCGCCAGCGCCTCGATGCCGCCCACGATATTGACGTCGCGCCGCGGGAACGGGAGCTGGATGTCGTTGGTGCGGAAAGCCGTCAGGATTGCAAGGTAGAGCGCGCTCCGCAGATTGCCCTGGCCGTTTTCAGGATCGTTGATCCAGACGCCGAGCTCGAGGTCGATTCCGCTTTCGGCGAGCCTCACGACCATCGCGAACGGCGCGTTGGGCACCTTCAGCACGCGCGCATGCGCGTGCCCCGCCTCTTCCATCAGCTTCAATGCGCGCTCGACGTCGCTGTCGTAGCTGATTTGCACGGGGACGCCGACGCGGATCTCGCGACTCGTGTACGAATGATTGAGGACCGTCGTCGTGACGAGCGTCTCGTTCGGAACGACCGCCTCGACGCCGTCGAGACTGCGCACGACGACATAGCGCGCGGTGAGCTTCGAGACGACGCCGAAGCGGTTGTCGACGGTGATCATGTCGCCGAGGCGGATCGAGCGGTCGAGCAGGATCGTGAATCCCGCGATGTAGTTGCTCGCGATCTTCTGCAGGCCCAGACCGATGCCGACGCCGAGCGCGCCGCCGAACACGGCGAGCAGCGTCAGGTCGATCCCCACGGCCTGCAGCGCGATCAACACGCCGACGACGAGCAGCACCGCGCGCAGGAACTTGCCGACGACGACGCGCACGCTGCTGTCGATCTTCGTTGCGCGCTGCAGGCGCTGCTCGATCAGCCCCGAGAGCCACAGCGTGCCGGCGATCGTCAGCACGACGACGACGGCGCCCTTCAGCAGCTCGAACAGCGACAGGTGCTTCGCGCCGACCGGGATCTCCATCGCGTCGAGCTCTTCGCGCAGCTGCGGCAGCACGCCGGTGAAGTGCAGCAGCACGATCCCCCAGATCGCGTACGAGATCACGCGCTCCGACCACGGCACCCACGCGGGCGCGCCGAACACCTCGCGTATCGCGTAGACGAGGAGCCGGATCACCGCGAGCGCGATGATCAGCGGGATCGCGATCGTGAGGAAGAACGGCGAGTGCCAGCGCTGGAACACGACGAGCACGAGGAACAGCAGCAAGAGCGTGACGAGCGGCAGCAGCAGGCGATTGACGCTGCCCAGCCCGACGCGGACGATCTGCGCGCCCGAGGCGGACTTCCACCGCACGCGGCGATCGAGCGCCAGGCCGCAGCCGAAGCAGAGAGCAATCAGCAGGAGCTCGATCCATCCGGCCTTCGACGTGAGTGCCGCCGAAATCATCGGGAAATCGAGCGGAGCGAACATCCGCGAGAGTCTACCCGATGCGCTCGAGCACGGCCGCGTGGAATCCGTCGCAGCCGTGCACATGCGGAAGGAGCTTCAATGCGGGACCGGTGTCGAGCGCGATGCCTGCGCGCGCGAGCTCTGCGGCTGCGTTCGCAGCGGCGAAGTTCGAGTGCGACGCGAGGAATGCGTCGACGACGTTCTCATTTTCGTCCGGGAGCACGCTGCACGTCGCATAGACGAGACGTCCGCCGGGTTTCACGAGCGTCGCTGCCGCCGCGAGGATCGCCTTCTGCTTCACGACGAGCTCGGCAACGGAGGATTCCGGCTGCCGCCACTTCAGATCGGGATTGCGGCGCAATGTGCCGAAGCCGGTACATGGCGCATCGACGAGCACGCGGTCGATCTTTCCCGCGAGGCGCTTCACGTGCGCATCGCGCTCGTGCGCGAGCAGCTGCGGATGAACGTTGGAAAGCCCCGATCGCGCAAGCCTCGGCTTGAGCCTTGCGAGGCGCCGCTCCTGCGTGTCGAACGCATAGAGACGACCTTGCGAGCGCATCAGTGCGCCGAGCAGCAGCGTCTTGCCACCGGCACCAGCGCAGAAATCGACGACCATCTCGGATCGCCTCGGCGCGACGAGATAACCGACGAGCTGGCTGCCCTCGTCCTGCACTTCGATAGCGCCGCTCGTGAACAGCGGATGCCCGGTGAGCGAGGGTCGGCCACGAATGCGCAGTCCGAGCGGCGAGTACGGCGTCGCTACCGCGGCGATCCCCGAATCCTCGAGTGCGCGTCGCGCGTCTTCGCGAGTCGACCTGAGCGGATTCACCCGCAGGTCGAGCGGCGCAACGGCAAGGAATGCGTGCGCCAGCGATTCGCGACCGGATTCGCCGAACGCGAGGCCAAGCCGCTCCCAGAGCCAGTCGGGAAGGTCGGCGGCGACTGCGGCGGCAAGCGGTGTCGCGAATCGCGACTTGAACGCGCGCAGCCACTCGACATCGCGCGCAGGGAGCGCATCCTCGATCTCGCGCACGCCCAATCCCAGCTCGCGGACCGTGACAGCGAGCGCGAGTTGCCGTGGATTCGTCGTTTGCGCGAGCGCCTCGAGCGAGCGGCGCCGGCGCAAATACGCGAAAACGCCATCGGCGACGAACGTGCGATCCTCGCGTCCCATCGCCGGATGGCGACGGAAGAATCGGTGCAGCAGCGAATCAGCGGGCTCGGAGAGCGGGCGGATCTCGGCGATGGCGGAGGCGAGGCCCGCGATGCGGTTCGCCCGCAGCGTCATTGATCGCCGATCGTCTCGTCCACCCGTATCGAATCGAGAAGCGCTTCGAGCGTCCCCCGGTTCGTCGCCGTGATGCGCATCTTCACCGGGATGTAATGGAGCGACGGCGCGATCCACACGAAGCCGTCGGTCTTGCCGTCTTCGCTCCGCCGATGCCAGCGCTCGGTTTCGATTTCGCCCTGTGGCCACTTGATGAGCTCGATGCCTTCGCGCGTGATCGAGTAGCGGCCCATCCGCCGCGTCGTCGCTACGCTTACCGTCTGCGTGTCCTCGACCGGCGGCGAGAAATACGCCTGCCACATGAGCGCGAGCGGATCGAACGTCGGCAGGTCGAGCGCCTCGGTCCTCTTGTCGTGCAGCGTGAGAATACCCGCCTCCCAATCGAAGACGGCCGTCTCGTGTCGCTCCTTGCTGCCGCGCTCGACCGAGAACTCCTGCGGCTGCAGACCTTCGGCGGTGATGATTCCCCGGCTTTCGACCTTGCCCTGGCCGCGGATGAAGAGCGCGGCGATGCCCTTCGCCTCGCCGATCGTCAGGATCCGGTATTCGTTCGCCGCGTGCTCGAAGCGGTACGTCGCCTCACCGATCATGAAACCGTGCGTGCCGATGAACGCCTTGTAGACGAGATCCACGCGGCGCGGCAGCGTCTTTTTCGGCAGCTCGGGTGGCGGCGCACTGGCAGCGGGCTCGATCGGCGCGGCCGAAACGGCTTCGGCGGCCGGCTCCGGGCCCATCGCCAGCGCTTCGGGTGTGGGTTCGATCGGCGCCGCTTCCTGCTCGGGCGCCGGCGCTTGCTCGGGCGCGGCGACGGGCGGCGGCGGTGCCGTTGCCCGACGCGGCTTCGGCCGAGGCTTCGCCGCGGCGACCGGCGCAGGAACCGGTGGCGGCGGCATTTCCTTGAGCGTCGCCTGCAACGGCGCCTCGTCGGGGTTCGTCGGCAACTCGGCGGGCCACAGCGACAGCGCGCCATGGAGTGCGAGCGACAACACGAGCGCGAAAACGAGGCCGCGTCGCGGACGCCGGGCGCCGAGCCAGGCGACCAGCGCGGCGTTCGCGGCGGGGGACGGGGCGGCTGCGGTGCTCACGTGGACAGGTGCGGGAGGTCGGCCCGGCTGCCGACGGGGGCAACAGGAGATGGAACGACGAGGGCGGTCGCGGGCACCACCGAATCCTTAACGCGGACCCGGCGCCCGGCGATGACGAGCCGGTTCTCGCAAAACGCCCTCACCGCGGCCGGCAGCACGTCGTGCTCGACGGCAAGCACGCGAGAAGCGAGCGCCGCCTCGTCGTCCCCATCGTGAACCGCAACCACGCCCTGCATGACGATCGGCCCGTGATCGACATCGACGGTGACGAAGTGAACGGTGCAGCCGTGGACGCGCACCCCATCGGCGAGCGCGCGCTTGTGCGTGTCGAGGCCGGGGTAGAGCGGCAACAGCGAAGGATGGATGTTCAGCATTCGCCCGGCGTAGCGCGCGACGAACGCCGCACCGAGGACGCGCATGAAGCCGGCGAGCACGATCAAAGCGGGCTCGCTTGCATCGATCGCAGCGGCGAGCGCGGCTTCGAACGCATCGCGACTCGCAAACGCGCGATGCTCGATCACCTGCGTCGGTATGCCGTGCTCGGCGGCGATTCCGAGCGCCGGCGCGTCGGCACGATTGCAGAGTACGGCCGTTATCGTCCCGCCGAGACGTCCGCAGCGTTCCGCGTCGATCAGCGCGCGAAGGTTCGACCCGCGGCCGGAAACGAGAACGGTGATGCGCGGAATCGCCACGTTGTCGCGACCAACTAGCGCTTTAGACGACGATCGTTGCCGGCGCTCCCGACGCGCGCGGAACCACGACGCCGATGCGGTAAACGCGTTCGCCCGTCGCTGCGAGCGCCTGCATCGCGCGCTCGGCGTCGGCGGCTGCGACGACGACGACCATTCCCACGCCGCAGTTGAAGACGCGGTGCATCTCGGAGTCAGCGACATTTCCCGCGCGCTGCAGCCAGTCGAAGATCGCCGGGCGCAGCCAGCGCTCGCGCTCGAGATGCGCGGCGCAGTCGTCGGGAAACATCCGATGCGTGTTCTCGAGGAGGCCGCCGCCGGTGATGTGCGCCATTCCCTTGACGTCGACACGCTCCATCAGCGCGAGCACCGGTTTCACGTAGATGCGCGTCGGCTCGAGCAGAGCGTCGCCCAGCGTGCGCCCCGCGGGCGCGCCGGGATAGCTTTGGCCGAGATCGGCTCGCGCAACATCGAGAATCCTGCGAATCAGCGAGAAACCGTTCGAATGCGGACCGCTCGATCCGATGCCCAGCAGCACGTCGCCGGCGCGAATGCGGTTGCCGTCGATCGCCTTCGACTTCTCGACGACGCCGACGGCGAATCCTGCGAGGTCGTACTCGCCGGGAACGAACGCACCGGGGTGTTCGGCAGTCTCGCCGCCGATCAACGCGCACCCTGCCTGCTCGCAGCCGGCGGCGATTCCCTTGACCACGTCGGCTGCAATCGCGACGTCGAGGCGTTCGCAGACGTAGTAGTCGAGGAAGAACAGCGGCTCCGCGCCCTGGACCAGGATGTCGTTGACGCTCATCGCGACCAGGTCGATCCCGATCGTGTCGTGGCGGTTCATCGCCAGCGCGAGCTTGAGCTTCGTTCCGACGCCATCGGTTCCGGAGACGAGCACCGGCTCCTGGTAGCGCTTCGGCAACTCGACGAGCGCGCCGAAGCCGCCGATTCCCGCCAAGACCTCGGGGCGCATCGTGCGCTTCGCGAACGGCTTGATTCGCTCGACGAGCGCATCGCCCGCGTCGATGTCGACGCCGGCGTCGCGGTAGGACAGCGAAGGCGAAGCGGAGGCGGGATCGGCCATGGAAGGCTTCGGCCAGTGGCCCGGCGCGCTTTCAGCGCGGACGAGGCACCGGGTTGGGCAAAGCGCAAGCGCCGCGGTAAAGTTCGACGCTTGCCGATTCTACCGGATTCGCGAGAGCCGCCGTCGCGGCGCGACCCAGAGGTGACCGAACAGCTCGTCTTCGACCTCGCGGCGTCCGAGCCGCCGTCGTTCCAGAACTTCCTTCCCGGACGCAACGCCGAAGCGCTGGCGACGCTCGCCGCGCTCGCGGCGGGCACGATCGTCGAAACCGGCATCGTCATCTGGGGCACGCCTGGCGGCGGGAAGACGCACTTGCTCCGCGCAACGATCCAGGCAACCCAGGCTCGCGGTGCAACTGCAACCTACATCGTCGACGCCGGCGTGCTGCGCGCCCAGGACCCCGAGCAGCTCGCCACTCAGTCGCTCGTCGCCATCGACAACCTCGATCGCGCGACACCGGACGCGCAGGCGATCGTTTTCCGCTTGTTCAATGCGCTGAAGGACCGCAAAAGCCATTTTGTCGCCGCCAGCCGCGTCCCGCCGGCCGCGCTGCCGCTCCGCGAGGATCTGCGCACGCGCCTCGGCTGGGGCCTCGTGTTCGAGATCGTTGCGCCGTCCGACACCGAAAAGGCTGCGGCACTCGCGGCCTACGCAGCGCAGCGCGGTCTGCCGATCGGCGACGACGTCATCGGGTATCTCCTCGCCCACGGGCGGCGCGACATGCCGGCGCTGCTGGCAGCGCTCGCGGCCCTCGATCGCTATTCGCTCGCCGCCCGGCGACCGATCACGATACCTCTGCTGCGCGAGTGGCTGCAGCGGGACGTGGAGCTCGGCCGCTGACGATATTTCCGTCGGTTCAATGGGTTGCCCGCTTGATTCGCCTCAATAACTTGTACGCGGATGTCAACCGTCCTCGCCGAGGGGCGTTAATTGCGGCGACGGGAGCGGACTCGCTCAAAGGGGCGGCCGAATCGTCTCTTGCACCAGATGTTACGAAAGAGCGCTCACCAAAAAACGACCGGCCGAAGCCGGAATGTCGGAAACCGGCACAAACGCCAGTGCCCGGCATTCGGCCCACGCAAATAAACAACAGGTTGCCGACAAGACAACGAAACCGTTGGGGTCGATTTGCGCCGACCCGCAAAAACCGTTAGAATTTAGAGGTTTTACCAATATAAACCGTGACCTAGCAGCACCCATCCCAAACCCGACTCAACCCTTAAAGGAATTGCAGATGAACAAGCTTATCGTTGCGTTGATCGCCGGTACGTTCGCCGCGGTCGCTTCGGCTCAAGGTACCGCCCCGGCGCCCGCCGCCGCGCCTGCTGCACCGGCGAAGAGCGAGATGAAGAAGGAAGAGCCGAAGAAGGACGCAATGGCCGCGCCCGCCGGCGACATGAAGAAGGCCGATGCCGACAAGAAGAAGGCCGACAAGGAAGCCGCTGCCGCGAAGAAGAAGGCGGACAAGGAAGCGAAGGCCGCGAAGAAGAAGGCCGACAAGGAAGCGAAGATGGCGAAGAAGGATGCCGACAAGGCCGCCGCAGCTCCGGCGGCAGCTCCCGCAGCAGCTCCTGCTGCGACCGCCGCGGCTCCCGCGAAGGGCGCCGAGCCGCCGAAGAAGCAGTAAGGCGGATCACGGCCGGTTCACGGCCGGCCCTCGTATGACCAGGAGAGGCAGGGTTTCGACCCTGCCTTTTTTGCTTTTCGCATGTCAACATTTCCAATGCGCGAAACTCAGCTTCCGCGGCCCGTCGTAACCGTCGCGACGATCATCGAGCGCGACGGAGCATTCCTTTTCGTCGAAGAAGAGACCTCGATCGGCGTTCGCATCAACCAGCCTGCCGGGCATCTCGAACCGGGCGAGACGCTTGCCGGCGCGGCAACGCGCGAGACGCTCGAGGAGACGGGCTACCGCGTCACGCCGACGGCGCTGGTCGGGATCTACCGCTGGCACTCGCCCGACACCGGTGCGACGTTCATTCGCTTCGCGTTCGCGGCCGACGTCGTTGCGCACGACGCGGCACGCCCGCTCGACGTTGGCATCCTGCGCGTGCTCTGGCTCACCTACGACGAGCTCGTCGCGCAGCGCGCAAAGCACCGCAGCCCGCTCGTCCTGCGCTGCATCGACGACTATCGCGCTGGCTCGCGGCGCCCGCTCGAGCACATCACGGAGATGTGATGGCGAAGGAGCGCGTGATCGTCGGAATGTCCGGGGGTGTCGATTCCTCCGTCGCCGCGTGGCTGCTCAAGCAGCAGGGGTTCGAGGTCGTCGGCCTGTTCATGAAGAACTGGGAGGACGACGACACCGACGAATACTGTACGTCGCGCGCCGATCTCGTCGACGCCGCCGCGGTCGCCGATGTGATCGGCGTCGAGCTCGAGGCAGTGAACTTCGCGGCCGAGTACCGCGAGCGGGTCTTCGCGCAATTCCTCCGCGAATACTCGGCCGGCCGCACGCCGAACCCGGACGTCTTGTGCAACAGCGAGATCAAGTTCCGCGCGTTCCTCGATCACGCGCGTGCGCTCGGCGCCGATCGGATCGCGACCGGACACTATGCCCGGCTGCATCGCGCGGGGAGCCGAGTCGAATTGCTGAAGGCCGCCGACGCGACGAAGGATCAGAGCTATTTCCTGCATCGGCTCACGCAGGCGCAGCTCGCGCCGGTGCTGTTTCCGCTCGGGGAGCTCGCGAAGCGCGATGTCCGCGCGATAGCGCGCCGCGAAGGGATTCCGACCTGGGCGAAAAAGGATTCCACCGGGATCTGTTTCATCGGCGAGCGGCCGTTCCGCGACTTTCTCGCGAAGTACCTGCCGCGTACGCCGGGTCCGATCGAGACGCCCGACGGCGTTAACGTCGGGCACCACCACGGGCTTGCCTATTACACGCTTGGCCAGCGACAAGGCCTCGGCGTCGGTGGAGCCCGCGACGGTTCCGCATTGCCGTGGTTCGTCGCAGCGAAGGACATCGATCGCAACGCGCTCGTGGTCGTCCAGGGGCACGACCATCCGCTTCTCTACGCCCATGCGGTCGACGCGCAGGAGCTGCACTGGATCGCCGGCGCAGCTCCGTCCGCGACGCAGCCGCTTCGTCTTGCCGCGAAGACGCGCTACCGGATGGCCGATGCGTCGTGCGGCGTCGCGCTTTCAGGCGAACGCTGCCGAGCGAGCTTCGACGCGCCGCAATGGGCGCCGACACCGGGCCAGTACCTGGTTTTCTACGACGGCGACGTTTGCCTCGGGGGCGGCGTCATCGTCGCGACGAGCGAATCGGCGCTGCCGCTGCCCGAACGCGCGGTCGCTAGAGCGTAGCGGGACGGCTTCGCGCGGCCGTCGCGGCGTCGGGCCTAGCGTTGCTGCACCGAAAAGAATTCCTCCATCATGAACGACTCGAGGCCTGCGTTGTCAGCGGGTCGCGCCGAGAGAACGACCACGTGGCCGAGCCGCTGCGAGCTCCAGTTGAAATCCTCCTGCTCGTAATCGCGGATCACCTCGATGATGCGGCGGACAACGGCGACGCGGATGTCGCTGTTGTTGCCTCTCCGCACTTCGATCTTCTGCGAGGTTCTGCGCTTGATATCCTTGTTCCAGCCGTAGAACGTGAACTCCGCGTCGTCGTAGCCGAGGCGGCGGATCTGGAAGATGCCGCCGCTGTTCCTCGGTTCCGTGCCGAACGTCGGCGTGTTGAGCGACGCGAGATTCGCCGCGACGATACGATTGCGGCGTTCGGCGTCGGTCTCGGTCGGGACCGGGGGAGCCGGCGCATTGGATGCGGGCGCGTCCGGCTCGCCGCGAGCCGCCCGCCTTGCGGCGATGTACGACGCGAGATCCTGGGCGACCGTCGGAGGCGAGATCGAAGGCGAGGGTGGCGCGGGCGCCGGGGGAAGTGTCGGCTTCTCCGGCGTTGGCGGAGGCAACGCCGGGCGGCTTTGCGTGGGCGGCGCCGTCGCGACGACGGGTGGCGAGGGCGCGGGAGGCGTTTGTGTCGGCGGCTTCTGAGCACGCGGCTTCGGCGGCGGAGGGGATGCAGGCGTTGCCGGCGCCGAAGGCGTTCCTTGCACACGGGGCGCGGGCGCCGAGGGGGTCGACGGTTGCTGAACCTGCGGCATGAGTCGCACCGCCAAGCGTTCTTCGGCGATCGACGGGAGCTCCTTCTTCTCGCCGTTCAGCAACGGCAGCTTCGGCAGAACCTCCCACAGCGCGGCAATATGGATGAGCAGCGATAGGATCAGCGTGAGCCACAGGATCGGAATGGTCACGACGTCGCCGCGCCGTTTCGGCGCGTCGTGCCAATAGCGCATCAGATCGGGATCGGCGCTTTGCTGCATCTCGGAGCCCGTGGCCCGTTGTCGTTGGAATGCCGTGAAATGGATCGAGGCGTCGCAGCAGGCGGCCACCGCTGCGGCGAAATGGGTCGCGGATATCGATTTTGACCGACTTGCGCAGCGCGGCATAGCCGCTGCATATTGGACGTCTCGGCGCCCGCACGGTTCGGCGCCTCGAGCGCAAGGCGCCCGTCAGAATGACGGGAACGAAATATGACGGCTTCGCGTCCCGGCGAGCGTTTGCCGCCGGCGATTGCCGTTGACCGAGACTACCGGATCTCGGCGGGAACGCTGCCGCGACGAATCGCCGGATGCACCGGAGGTTGGCCCGCGCCGTTAAGGATCTCCTGCGCCTCGGGCGAGATGAGATAGGCGACGAACGTCGTCGCCTCCTGCGGATTTCGCGAAGTACCCGGCACGGCTGCGGCGTTGCGGATTGCCTCGCTCAGGTTCACGGTGTCGGGAAACCGTACGATGCCGACTTCTCCGCGCGCACCGACCGCAGCTGAGTAATAGACGATCCCCGCGTCCGCGTTCCGCTGGCGCACCGCGCTGACGACTTCGGGGACCGTCACGGGCCTCAAAGGATCGATCGGCGCCTTGCCGGCGATCTGCTGCGCGAGCTCGGGCTTTCCCTCGCGGGCCGCTTCGCGTTTCAGGAATTCGACGGTGCGGCCAGTCGCGAGATCCTTTTCACCCGTCACGCGCGCGATGCGCACGGCGGGCTTCGCGATGTCGGCAAGCTCGCGAACGCCGAGCGGATTGCCCTTCGCAGTGATCACGACCATCTCGTTCGCGGAGAACACGATGTACCAATCCGCGCCGGTCTTGCCCGACGCGCCGATCGGCTTTCCCAGCAGATCGTCGTCGATCACCGCCGGCGAAGACGGTGCGAAGACGTCGCACGCGTCGCCTTTCATGATGCGTTCGGCGAGCTGCTTCGATACGCCGGAGGTGAGCTTCAACGTGACGCCCGGATGCTTCGCTTCGTAGGCGCTCTTGAGCTCACGCATCGGCGCAGCGAGCGAGTCGGCATGAAACACCTCGAGCTCGACGGCAAGCGCGGGAGCGATCGATAGCGCGATCATCGCGGCAACGCAGCAGCCGAGCCAGCGATATGGCGCTGCACCGCGAATGCTCCGCTGCACGCGGGCACCTTCGGAAACGGTCGTTGTCGGGACGCTAGAACGGAATGTCGTCGTCGAGGTCATCGGCGTTCGTTTTCTTCGCGCCGCCGCCCGCCGGTTTGGTGGCGCCGCCACCGCCACTCCCGCGCGACGCGGAACCGCCGCCGCTGAATTCGACGTCGCCGCCACCGCCGCTGCCGCCTTCGCGACTGCCGAGCAGCTGCATCCGGTCGGCGACGATCTCCGTCGAATAT
>DASSGI010000395.1:0-4197 GCA_035857655.1 Casimicrobiaceae bacterium
GATCGGGTCAGCGCCGGGATGTCGAGCCAGCCGCACCGACGGGGCCGTCCCGTCACCGAGCCGAACTCGTTGCCGCGCTTCGCGAGACCCGCGCCGATGTCGTCGGTGATTTCGGTTGGAAACGGCCCGGTTCCCACGCGCGTCGTGTACGCCTTGACGATCCCGAGAACGTAGTCGAGGAATTCGGGACCGACACCGGCGCCCGGCGCCGCGGCTCCCGCGAGGCAATTCGACGAGGTCACGTAAGGGTACGTCCCGTGATCGATGTCGAGCAGCGCGCCCTGCGCGCCCTCGAACAGCAGCGATTGTCCCGACTTGCGCGCGGCCTGCAGCAGCGCGGCGACGTCGGCCACCATCGGCCTGAGCTCCGCGGCGAGCGCGAGCGCATCGTCGCGCGTCTTGGCGAACGGAACGGGGTCGCGGTTGAAATACCTGGTCAGCACGAAGTTGTGGAGATCGAGCGTCGGCTCGAGCTTCGCGGCGAAGCGCTCGGGGTAGAAGAGATCCTGGATGCGGATCGCGCGCCGCGCGATCTTGTCTTCGTACGCGGGGCCGATGCCACGGCCGGTCGTGCCGATCTTCGCGTCGCCCATCGCGCCTTCGCGCGCCTGGTCGAGAGCGACGTGATACGGAAGGACGAGCGGGCACGCCGGCGATATCTTGAGCCGCGTGCGCACTTCGACGCCGGCGGCTTCGAGCTCGCCGATCTCCTGCAACAGCGCGGAGGGCGAAACCACGACGCCGTTGCCCACGTAGACGGAAACCCCGGGGCGCAGGATTCCGGAAGGGATGAGGCGCAGCACCGTTCGTTTGCCGCCGATGACGAGCGTGTGACCCGCGTTGTGGCCGCCCTGAAAGCGCACGACGCCGTCGGCGTGCTCGGTGAGCCAGTCGACGACCTTGCCCTTGCCCTCATCGCCCCATTGGGTGCCGATGACGACGACGTTCTTTGCCATCGTTGTCTGACCCTAATTCTTCGCGACGATGCCCGCGAGCTGTCGCAGGTCCAGCGTGAAACCCGTGGCCGGCCGGGCGCGTCCGAACGCCTTGCCGACGCCGTCGTAGCGGCCGCCGCGCCCGATTGCGTTGGGCTCGCCGGCGGTGAACACCGAGAAGATCGCGCCGCCGTGGTAATGATAGCCGGTGAGGTCCGCAAGATCGACGTGCGACGCATCGACCTGGGGCGCTGCCGATTGTGCGAGCGCCGACAGCGCGGCGAGCGCGTTGCGAATTGCGGGCGTGTCGGGCAGTCGCGCGTGCGCTGCCGCAAGAACTTCGTCGGCGGGGCCGTAGAGCGTCGGCAGCGCGTTGAGCGCTTTGCGCCAGGCAACCGGCAGCTTCGCCGTGAGCTCGGCGACCGCCGGCGCGTCCTTTGCGCGAAGCGCGGCGAAGAGATCGCTGTCTTCGGTGCCGCCGATTCCCGCGCCCGCGGCGAGCGCCCGATAGACGCCGACGTGACCGAGGTCGAGATGCAGCCCGCGAACGCCGGCCCGGGCGAGCGCGGAGAGGATGAGGTTCAGCACCTCGACGTCGCCGCCGATGCCAGGCTCGCCGAAGAGCTCGGCGCCGATCTGCATGACCTCGCGCGTCTTCCCGCTCTGCCCCGGCACGGCGCGGAGCACACTGCCCGCATAGCAGAGCCGGGTTACGCCGGGCTCGTTGAGCAGATGCGCGTCGATGCGCGCGACTTGCGGCGTGATATCCGCGCGCACGCCCAGCATGCGCCCCGACAGCGGATCGACGACCTTGAACGTCTGCAGCTCGAGGTCGCGACCGGTTCCCGTCAGCAGCGATTCGAGATGCTCGACGAGCGGCGGTTGGATGAGGCGATAGCCTTGCGCCATGAAGTGATCGAGCAGCACGCGGCGCAGCGCTTCGGTGCGCTCGGCTTCCGCCGGCAGCACGTCTTCGATGTACTCGGGGAGGACCCAGCTACGCATGGCGAACGAGCCACAACGCGATCAGGCCGACGACGATCGACGCGAGACCGATGAACCGAAGCTGCCCGTCGGAGAGCGCAACGAGCTTTGCGAAGCTGTCGCGCCACAGCCGCGGCGCGAAGAGCGGCAGCAGTCCTTCGACCACCAGTACCAGCGCGAACGCCGCCCACAACGAATCCGGCACGCCACTCCCCTTCCCGCGTCGCGGCAGCGGCGTTACTTCGGCGCCTTGCCGCCGGCGCCGCCTTGGTTCTTCAGGTACTGGAAGAACTCGGAGTTCGGATCGAGCACCATCACGTCGCTCTTGTTGCGAAACGTGGCCTTGTACGCCTCGAGGCTTCGATAGAACGCGTAGAACTCGGGGTTCGCCCCGTAGGCCTGCGCGTAGATCGCCGACGCCTTCGCGTCGCCGTCCCCCTTGGTCTTCTGCGCGGTCTTGTACGCGTCGGCCAGGATGACCACGCGCTGGCGATCCGCGTCGGCGCGAATCTTTTCCGATTCCGCCTGGCCGAGCGAACGAAGCTCGTTGGCGACGCGCCGGCGCTCGGACTCCATCCGCGCGTAGACGGGGCCGGTCACGTCGGGCGGCAGTTCGACGCGGCGCAGGCGCACGTCGACGATTTCGACGCCGATCGTCTTCGCGTCGAGGTCGGCCTTCTGCCGCGTCGTCGCCATGATCTTGTCGCGCTCGGACGAGATCGCCTCGTGCACGGTGCGCTTGTTGAACTCCTCGGCGAGATTCGCGCGCACCGTCTGCGAGAGCCGCCGCCGCGCGACTTCCTCGTCACCCTGGACGCTGATGTAGTACTGCTTGACGTCGGTGATCCGCCACAGCACGAAGAAGTCGACGAGCAACGGCTTCTTTTCCGAGGTCGTGATCCGGTCGGGCTCCGGATTGTCGAGCAGCAGGATCCGCTTGTCGTAGAACTTCACGTTCTGCAGCAGCGGAACCTTCGCGTAGAGACCGGCGTTCGGCAGCGTCTCGATGACCTCGCCGAGCTGGAACTTGATCGCGTACTGGCGCTGGTCGACGGTGTACAGCGACTGCGACGCGACGAGCAGAATCGCCACGAGAAGGGCGAGCAGCGGAATCGTGAGCCTCATCGCGCGTCGCTCCCGCGCTCACGCGCGCGCAGCGCATCGCGCGAACGCGACGGATCGAGCTGCGGAGACGGTTCCGGTGCTGGCGCCGGCGGCCTCGCCGCCGAGGCGTCTGGCGCGCCCGCGGGCGATTGCGCGCCGCTCTGCTGAATGAGCTTGTCGAGTGGCAGGTAGAGAAGGCTCTGGCTGCCGGCTTTCTGGTCGACGAGCACCTTGCTCGAATTGCCGACGATCGTCTGCATCATGTCGAGGTACATCCGCTCGCGCGTGACCGCGGGCGCCTTCGCATACTCGATCTGGATCTGCCGGAAGCGCGACGCGTCGCCTTCGGCGCGCTGGATCACTTCGGCCTGGTAGCCGTTCGCTTCCTCGATCAGTCGCGCTGCGTTGCCGCGGGCGCGCGGAACGACGTCGTTCGCGTACGCCTGGCCTTCGTTGCGGAACCGCTCGCGATCCTGCCCGGCCTTCACCGCATCGTCGAATGCCGCCTGCACCTTGTCGGGTGGCTGCACGCTTTGCAGCGTCACCTTCTGCACGTAAACGCCCGTCTGGTAGCGGTCGAGCATTTCCTGCATCAGCTTTTCCGCCGACTTCGCGATCTGCTCGCGTCCTTCGTAGAGAACGAAGTCCATCTTCGCCTTGCCGACGACCTCGCCCATCGCCGTCTGCGCGACGAACTGGACGATCAAGTCGGGCTTGCGGACGTTGAAGACGTTCGCTTCGGCATTCTTCAGGTTGTACTGGACGGCGAACTGGATGTCTATGATGTTCTCGTCGTCGGTCAGCATCAGCGCTTCGTTGTCCTTCTTGTTCTTCGGCGTGTTGCGGTAGCCGACCTCGACGGTGCGCACCTGCGAGAAGTCGACGAGCTCCTTCTCCTCGATCGGGTAGGGAAGGTGCCAGCGAGCGCCCGGCTGCGTCGTCTCCGTGTACTTGCCGAAGCGGGTGACGACGCCGCGCCGGCCTTCGTCGACGATGTAGAAGCCGCTCGCGAGCCACACGACGAGGACCAGCGCGATCAGGATTCCAGCGCCGGACAGCGGAAGCATCGGGCGTCCGCCGCCGTTGCCGCCCGTGCCGGACGGTTCCTCGGTCGGGCTGCCCTTGCGGCGAAAGACTTCGTTGAGCCGGCGGTTTACATTGCGCCAGATCTCGT
>DASSGI010000396.1:0-2067 GCA_035857655.1 Casimicrobiaceae bacterium
CCGCGTTCAGTCGCGGCGTAGAATACGGGCGATCGGGCAAGACGTTCGCACTCGTTCACCGGCAGGCGCCCGATCCTCGTGATGATGCATGGCTACCGACGCCTCTAGCGACTCGCAAAACCTCGCTGTCCTTTTCGCCGACGTCAGCGGCAGCACCCGTCTCTACGAAACAGTGGGCGACGCACGGGCGCTCACGTCCATCGGCCGTTGCCTCGAGCTCGTCGGCGCGACATGCGCGGGCCACGGCGGGCGCGTCGTCAAGACGATCGGCGACGAGATCATGGCCGTCTTTCCGACCGTCGATCAGGCTGCGATGGCCGCCGCCGAAATGCAGGCGAGGATCTCCGAGCTCGAGCCGGTCGGCAGCGCACGGCTCGCAATTCGCGTCGGGTTCCACGTCGGCCCGGCAATCGAGGTCAGCGGCGACGTCTTCGGCGATTCGGTCAACGTCGCCGCACGGATGACCGCGCTCGCCAAGGCGCAGCAGGTGATTCTCTCGGCGGACACGGCGGCGGCGCTGTCGCCGCTCATCCGCGCGCGCACGCGCCAGATCGACCTCCTCACCGTCAAGGGCAAACAGCAGGACATCGGCATCTGCGAGCTGATCTGGCAATCGTCGGAGGCGGACCTCACCGCCTTGTCGACGCGGCCGATGCGCCACCGCGAGGCGCACATTCGATTGCGCTACGGCTCGCGCGAGATCGAGCTTGGGGAGACGCGCTCGTCGGTGACGCTCGGGCGCGACCAGCAGAACGACGTGGTGATCGCCGACAAGATGGCCTCGCGGATGCACGCGCGCATCGAGCGGCGGCGCGACAAGTTCGTGCTGATCGATCAGAGCAGCAACGGCACCTACGTCCGGATCGACGGCGAGCCCGAGATCCAGGTTCGCCGCGAGGAGATGATTCTGCGGGGCCGCGGGCGCGTCTCATTCGGCCATTCGCACAACAACGAAGGGGATGAGGTCCTGACCTTTTCGTGCATCGACTGAGGGGCGCCCGCCTCTCTCGCCGTCGGGCCGCCTGACCCGGGCCCAAAATTTGCTTGCTTAGGCGGTGCCCGGTGGATGAGGCTCGCCGATCCCTTTCGGAAAAGCTGAAGGACTCGCACCGGGCGGCGAGGAGCCATGACGCTTGCCACACTACGTGTGACGAAATGCCGCCTTTGTGGCCAACCTCCGGCAGGCCCGGGGGGGTTGTGTCCGGACTGCAGCCGTGCGCTCTCGCGCGCCCGGGAAGGCTCGGCGGCGGTGCGCAAAGGGGCGGGGACGCCGGCGCGGAGGCGGCGGGTCGTCGAGAGCATCGTGCTTACCTCGCCCGTCGATCCGGAACCCGCGCGGTCTCCGAAGAAGGCGCATGCCGCGCTCTGGGCGACGATTGGCGTCGTCGCCGTCGTCGCGATGCTCATCGCGACCGCCAACCTCACGCCCTCGCGCCCGGTCGAGATCAAGGTGAGCGAACCGCCGGTGCGCACGATTCCGCCGCCGATGCTCGAACCCGGGACGCAAAACGAACCGCTCGAGGCCGAGCCGCCGGCGCCGCAAAAGGTGTCCGAACCGCCGCCGCTGCCCAAGGAATCCGCAAAGGCGTTGCGCCCGCAGCGCAGCGCGCCCGCTCCGCGTCCTGTCGTCGAACCGACTGTGACCGAAGCGCCCGCACCGGCGCCGCAAGTCGAGGTTCGCGTTCAACAAGCGCGAGCGAACATCGCGCCGACTCCGGCGAGCGCCGACGACGGCCAGACGCTCGCGACGATGCTCGAAAAGTGCAGCGAAGAAAAATTCCTCGCGGGCGTGATCTGCGAACAGAAGGTGCGCCTGCGTTATTGCGAAGGAAAGTGGGGACAGGTTCCCCAGTGCACGAAGAAGCCGCACGTCGATTGACGCAAAGCGCGTCGATCTCGAAATCTGTAAAATAGCGGCAAAGGCGCCTTGCACGACGCTGTCGTGGCGCACGGCTCGGCGCTTCCCCTAGCACACCTTCCGCAATTCGTAACCGATTGTTTCAAACTTCCCGCGATCGCCGCGGAGTCTTCCAGCGCCGATCCCGCGTGGATTCCACGCGACTGCAA
>DASSGI010000397.1:0-9807 GCA_035857655.1 Casimicrobiaceae bacterium
CTGGAAATTCGTCTCTGACCCTATTCAGGCATGTGCGTTGCCTGCAGCTTGCCAATCGATTCGTGCCGGCATGCGAGCCACACGTGCAGCACCGCGATCAGATAGAAGAAGGTCGGCACGAACCACAGGTGCGCGATCAGCACGACGAGCGGCACACCGCTCGCAATCACGGCGAGGGACCCATGATCGAAGAGCCACCGGGGTAGCTGCCACGCCGCGACGGCGATCACTGCGGCATGGATCGCGAGCGTGAAAAGCAGCCCGATGTGATTTCCGGCGGCGCGATCGGTCTGCAACCAGCCGTGAGCGGTCTCGGGAGCCGGCGCGGCAACCTGCGCCGACGCTAATGCAAGCCACGCGAGCGCGAAGCACGTGTAATACACGAGAACCATCGTGCGCGACGTCCGTTTCAACCACTTCATCGAAAGCTCCGGCCGAAGTTCGCGGCGTTTCGACCCCCCGAGCATCGTCGCCCGCGGATGCCGAGCGCCGCCTTTACTTTCGCACTTGCGCGACGGTAGTTCAAGCCCGCGTTAGCTCTTCCCGCTGAGGTCGGCTACTGCGAATCCACTCCCCAGAGCCACGCAGCGCCGCGCACGCCGCTTGAATCGCCGTGCACATTGCGCGCGAGCCGCGTGTCGACGCGATCCGAGAACACCCATGGTCCCCAGAGCTGTGGAACGTTCGCATAGAGTCGCTCGATATTCGATACTCCACCGCCAAAAACGATCACGTCGGGGTCCAGCAAATTGATCACATGCGCGATCGCGCGGGCGAGCCGTTCCTCGTAGCGCGCAAGCGTTGCATCGCAAGCCGCATCGCCGAGCGCGGCACGCGCCGCAATCTCTTCGGCGGACAAGCGCTCGCCTGTCACGCGCGCGTGATCGCGCGCGAGGCCCGGTCCCGCGAGCCACGTCTCGATGCAACCGGTGTGTCCGCAGAAGCACGGCGTCCCCGGCCGCTCCTCGTCTTTCGGCCACGGCAGCGGATTGTGTCCCCACTCGCCGGTGATCGCATTGGGGCCGTCGAGCACTCGGCCGTCGACGACGATTCCACCGCCTACGCCGGTGCCGAGGATCGCGCCGAAGACCACGCGCGCCCCGCGTCCGGCGCCGTCGGTTGCCTCGGACAGTGCGAAGCAGTTTGCATCGTTGGTAATGCGCACTTTGCGGCCCAGCGTCAGCTCGAGATCACGCTTGATCGGCTGGCCGTTCAGGCACACGGAGTTCGAGCCGCGCAGCAGACCGGTCGCGCGCGAGATCGACCCCGGCGTTCCGATGCCTACGGTGGCTGTGACGCGAAGATCGCGCTCGGCGTCGATGACGAGGCGCGCTAGTGCCGCCAGCGTCGCGCGATAGTCCTCGCGCGGGGTGACAGTTCGCCTGCGCAAGAGTTCTCTGCCATCGGATGCGAGCGCCACGATTTCGGTCTTCGTGCCGCCCAAATCGATCCCGAACCGCACCTGTGGCTGCAATCGCGACTTTCGTGGAGCGCAGCGCGCCCTCGGCGGCCGCTTCGTGGCATCATCGGATATTACAGTGTCTACGTGTCGTTCGTGTTCCCTGCAGCCAAGGAGGCGCCTCGTGCTCCCGTTTCGTCCCCTCGCCACCCTCGCCGCCGTCGCGTTCCTCGGCGCGTTGCCGTCCATTGCCCGCGGCCAGCTGAATATCATGTGCTCGGCTCCCGGCGCGACGTGCAAGGTGCTCGCCGAAGAGTTCCAGAAGGAAGCCGGCATCAAGACGCTGATCGTGAATACCGGAGGACGCGCCGCGTTCGCCACGCTCGCCGAGCAGAAAGGCCGGCCGCAGAGCGACCTGTGGCTCGGCGGATCGGCTTCGGGGCACTATCGGGCCGCGAAGTTCGATCTGGTCGACACGTATGCGCCGCCGACGGTGAAAGAGCTTGAGCCCTGGGCGCAGCAGATTGCGGAGCAATCCAAATCGAAAAGCATCGGCGTTTACGCGCGTGTGGTCGGGGTCGGATACAACTCCACGCTCGCCACGCAGAAGAAACTCGCCGCACCCGCTTGCTGGAAGGATCTCGCGAAGCCCGGATACGCGGGCGAAGTCCGTATCCCCGATCCCAGCTCATCGGGAGCGACGTACTCCGCGATCGCCGGCATGTCGCAGATCTTCGGCGAGGACCAGGCATTCAAATATCTCAAGGCGATGTACAAGGCGGAGGCCGCCAAGAAGGGACGTGGCGGAGCCGATGTGGGCGCTGCGGCGCCAAGGGGCGCACCGACATCCAGGGGCGCGCCCCCGATGGGGACCAATAAGTCAACCACCGGCAGCGGATCGAAAGGCGGCAAGGGCGGCAAGGGAGCCGCAAGCGAAACCGCTGAAAGCGGACCCGTCGTCGGAAGCGCAATCGCGGGGATAGGGTACATCAGCGATGTCGTCGCCGAAGCGGAGGGTGGCGCGCCGGTGAAAGCCGTCGCGCCATGCGAAGGGGTAGTCCGGGAAGTGGCCGCGCTTTCGATCGTCAAGGGTGCGCGGAACCTCGACAACGCGAAGAGGTTCGTCGATTGGGCGCTCGGCGCGAAAGCGCAGGCGCTGATCGTGAAAGCGAGCCGCGCGTATCCTGCGAATACCGCCGTCGCGAGCTCGTCGCTTGCGCCGAAGTGGAGCGACATCAAGTTCATCGACTACGACTCGAAGTCGGCGACGCACAGGCAGTTGACCGAGAAGTGGAGGAACGAAATCGTCGGCAGCGCCCAATGATCGCGGCCACAGCACTCAGGCTCGCCCGCGCGCGCCGACGAACGCCGCCCCGATGAAGTCCTCGATGATCGGGCCATCGCTCTGCGTCGTCGGAGCAGCGGCAGCGATCTTCGCCGCATATCCCGCCGCGGCGCAGCTCAATCTCTACTGCAGCTCACCGAACACGGCGTGGTGCCAGGGAATGGCGGTCGGCTTCGAGAAAGCAGCCGGCGTGAAGGTCGCCGTCGTGCAGAAAGCCACCGGTGAAATGCTGGCGCAGGTGAAGGCCGAGAAAGCGAATCCGAAGGGCGACATCTGGTGGGCGGGGCCAGCCGATTCGTATCTGCAGGCGGCCGAGGAAGGTCTCCTCGAAACTTATCGGTCGCCGAAGCTCGGAGAACTGCACGAGTGGGCTCGCCGTGTCTCGGAGGTCTCGCAAGATCGCGTTTCCGGCGTCTATGGCGGCATTCTCGCGCTCGGTTACAACACGGAGCTGCAGCAGAAGAAGAAGCTGCCCGTTCCGCGCTGCTGGAAGGACCTACTCGATCCGGCTTACAAGGGTGAAGTGATGCTTGCGAATCCCAATTCGTCGGGCACCGCATACCTGATGCTCGCGTCGCTCGTCCAGGTCTTCGGCGAGGACGAAGCGTTCCGTTACATGAAGGCGCTCAATGCGAACGTGACCTCGTATGCGCGCTCCGGTATCGGCCCGATGACGGCGGTGAAGCAAGGCGAGGTGTACATCGGAAGTACCGTTCTTCACGGCGTGATCAACGAGATCGTCGCCGGGTACCCGGTGAAACCGGTGCTGCCGTGCGAGGGCGTGGGCTACGAAGTCGGATCGATGGCGATCATCAAGGGCGCGCGCAATCTCGCCAACGCGAAGAAGTTCGTCGACTGGGCGCTCAGCGCCGATGCGCAGAAGATCGGTCTCGACATCAAGGAGTACGCGATCCCGACCAATCGCAAAGTCGCGCTGCCGCCGATGGTGCCCAATCTCGCCGAGGCCAAAGTGATCCGCTACGATTTCGCGAAGTACGGGTCGAGTGAGACGCGAAAGCGGCTGCTCGAACGCTGGGAGAAGGACATTAACGCAGCGGTGAGATGAGCGCCGCGGCGCAGCGGCGCGGAGCCGGCGATTCGCGCAGCGCCGGCATGTTCTGGGTCGCCGTCGGCATCGCCGGATTCACGCTCGTCCCCTGGTACGCGGACGCTGGTTCGGTCGGGCTTCCCTCCTGGCTGATCGACGGAATCACCGAAGCGAACGCGCCGGCCTGGCGCCACGCAGCGTCGTTTCACCGCGGCTGGCTGTGGCCGAGCGCAGTTCTCCTCGCCGCCTCTGCGGGATGCGTCGTGGCGCACGCGTCGCGCGCCCGCGACCTCGGCCTCACGCTCACCGGCGCAGCGGGGCTCGTCTGCACGCTCGGACAGGGATTCGCGATCGGCCTCGCGAGCGACGCGTCCACATCGCTCACCTCCGCGTTGCCCGCGCTCGCTGTCGGTCAGCCGGGGATGGGGCTCGGCGCCGCGCTCGTCGTTGCCGCGTTCACGATGCTCACCGGGCTCGGGCTCGCCGCGCGCGGTTACTTCAAGGGTGACGGCTTCGTCGCCGCGAGCGTCGTCGGCGTCGTGCTGCTCGTCGCGCTGTTCACGTTCTATCCGGTCGCGCGGATCCTGATCTCGGCGGTGCAGGACCGCGACGGCGTATTCGTGCCGATGGCGCTCCCGAATCGCCTCTTCTCGGCGAAGCTGTGGGGGCTCGGATGCGTCGCGGGCAGCGCGCGCTGCGGCGACGTCTGGAACACGCTCGTGCTCGCGCTCGGCTGCGCTGCCTCGTGCACGGCGCTTGGCCTCGCGTTCGCGCTGATCGCGACGCGCACGCGCTTCGCGCGCGGAAAGCTGCTGCGCACGCTGACGATCCTGCCGATTATCACGCCGCCGTTCGTGATCGGCCTGGGCCTGATCCTGATCTTCGGCCGCTCGGGCCTCGTCAATCACGTTCTCGAGGTCGCGCTCGGATGGCAGCCCGGGCGCTGGATCTACGGGATCCCCGGCGTGCTGCTCGCGCAGGTCTTCGCGTTCACGCCGATCGCGTTCCTCGTTCTGATCGGCGTCGTCGAAGGCGTGTCGCCGAGCCTCGAGGAAGCCGCGCAGACGCTGCGCGCCGATCGCTGGCGCGTATTCGCCGACGTCTCGCTGCCGCTGATGCGGCCCGGCCTCGCGAACGCATTCCTCGTCTCGTTCATCGAATCGATCGCCGACTTCGGCAATCCCATTCTGCTCGGCGGCAACTTCTCCGTGCTGTCGACCGAGATCTTCTACTCGGTGGTCGGCGCGCAGCTCGACCAGGGACGGGCAGCGACGCTGGGGCTCGTGCTGCTGGTGCTCGCGCTCGCCGCGTTCGTCCTGCAACGCAGGCTCCTGCACGGCAGGATCTACACGGCGATGACCGGCAAGGGCGACGCCGGCTTCGCGGCACCGCTGCCCGATTCCGTCCGTCGCATCTGTTACGTAGTCGCGCTGCCGTGGCTCGTCCTCACCATCGCCATCTACGCGATGGCTCTCGTCGGCGGCTTCGCCGAGACCTGGGGCCGCGACTACTCGTTCACGCTCCGCCATTACGCGAAGGCATTCGGCATCGAATGGAGCGCTCACGGAATCCTGTGGGTCGGCGCCGCGTGGAGCTCGCTCTGGACGACGATCAAGCTCTCCGCCGTCGCGGCGCCGATCACCGCCGGCATCGGAATCCTCGTTGCGTACCTCGTCACGCGCCATCGGTTCGCGGGACAGGACGCGTTCGAGTTCGCGACGATGCTCTCCTTCGCGATCCCCGGGACCGTGATCGGCGTCTCGTACATTCTCGCGTTCAACGTGCCGCCGATCGAGATCACCGGCACCGCGCTGATCCTCGTCGCGTGCAACGTCTTTCGCAACATGCCGGTCGGCGTGCGCGCGGGAATCGCCGCGTTGAGCCAGATAGATCGCAGCCTCGACGAAGCGTCGATGACGCTCGGCGCACGCGGATTCACGACGCTCTCGCGGGTCCTGCTGCCGCTCGCGAAGCCGGCCGTCGTCGCTGCGCTCGTCTACAGCTTCGTTCGTGCGGTGACGACGCTCTCCGCGGTGATCTTCCTCGTGTCCGCGCAATACGAATGGGCGACGACCTACATCATCAATCGCGTGATCAACGGCGACTACGGCGTCGCGATCGCGTATTGCTCGGTGCTGATCGTGCTGATGCTCGCCGTCATCGGATTGATACAGCTCGTGGTCGGCGAGCGCCGACTCGGTCGCCGCACCGCCGCGCCGCCGCTGCCCGGGCTCACCGGCAGCGCCGCGTGACGCTGCAGCTACGCTACTTCGCGTCCTTTCCCTTCGGGCCCTTGTTCTTGTCGCCTTTGTCTTTGTCTTTGCCCTTGCCTTTGTGGGCGCGGTACTCGGGAACGTACACCTGCGTGTACCAGGCATCCTGAACGAAGTAGACGGGTGTACCGCAAAGCTTGTACTTCTTGCAGTGCTTGCGCCAATCCTTCGCGTGTCCCGGTGGTACGCGGAGATAGACGGGTTGCACGACGACTCCGACCGGCACGGGCTGGATGACGACCGGCTCGGGATAGACGAGCTGCGGCTGCGGAAACCCGACGACGTCGATCCGCCCATAGAAGCGAGGATCCCCCACCGTGACCGACACCGCGACGTCGGCGGCGAAAGCGGGCAGCGCGGCAAGCGCCAGCATCGAAACGGCGAGTCTTTTTTTCATCTTGAGAGATCCCCCGTGGGTTCGTCCTTCACTGCTAACGTGCGAGCCTCGGCGTTCGATGACGCCGGAACGCCAAGGCCGCGGTGGTCGTTGACGCGCCGCGCCGCCATGCGACAATCGATTCCATGTCCGTCCTCGAGCGCTGCGCGGTCGCCGCGGCGCCTCTGCTCGTTGCGGTCGCATTGTCCGCCTGCGGCGGCGGTGGCGGCGATGCAGCCAGCCCCGCCAACCCTCCCCCGCCCCAGGGGCCGGCCTATTTCGATTCGACGCTCTACTCGGCCGCCGAAAATGCTTCGCTAGTCGCAGGCGACCGAGCTCGCCGCCGTCACGCAGCACCAGATCGTCGTCCGCGGCGCATCGCTCGCGTACACCGCCACCGCGGGGCATCTGAACGGCGCGCCATCCAACGTCCGATGTTCCTGAAGCCTCGTTCTTCTACGTCGCCTAACACGCTGCCGAACCGCGATCCCGCGACGCGGCCCGTGACCTTCTTCTACAACGGCGGACCCGGCTCGGCGACCGTCTGGCTGCACCTCGGCTCGTTCGGTCCGAAACGGCTCGCGACCGGAGATCCGTCGACGAGCGCGCCCACCCCGTTCCCGCTGGTCGACAACACGGAGACGCTGCTCGACATTTCCGACCTGGTGTTCGTCGACGCGGTGGGCAGCGGCCTGTCCGAAGCGATCTCCCCCAGCACCAATCAATCCTGGTGGAGCGTCGACGCCGACGCTGCCGTCTTCCGCGACTTCGTTCTCCGCTATCTCGCGGTCAACCAGCGCAGCGCGTCGCCGCTTTTCCTGTTCGGCGAGTCGTACGGCACGACGCACACCGGCGTGCTCGCTTTCCTGCTCGGTCTCTCCGGCGCGCACGTGAACGGCGTCATCCTGCAATCATCGGCGCTCGACTACAACGCGTTCTGCGACGTCGCCGTCAGCTGCGCGGGGTTCGTTCCGACGTATGGTGCGGTCGGTGCGGATTACAACCTCGACATGCCGAACCCGGCCGACGCACAGCTGCCCGCGTTCGTTGCACAAATGCGAACGCTGACGGCGTCGGCCTACGATCCTGCGGTCATTCAGTTCCTGAACGCGGGAATGCTGCCGAGTGCGGGGCTGCTCGACCAGCTTGCGAGCACGACTGCAATGTCGGCGGCGAACTGGCAGGCGCACTTCAACCTGCCTCCCGATTTCTACCAGGGTCACCTGCTGCCGGGGATCCTGATCGGCCGCTACGACGCGCGCGTGTCCGCGCCGATGGGCAGCGCGCTGGCCCGCGAAGGAGATCCCTCCAGCACGTTCATCACGTCGTCGTTCGCCGGCGCAGTCGGCACGTATCTCGCGAACGACCTTCAGTACACGAATCCGTCGACGTACGTCATGCTGAGCAATGCAATCTCGACGTGGAACTTCTCCGCGACGGACTCGCGCTGCCCGACGTCATTCCCGATCTGGCCGCAGCGCTCGCGCAGAATCCCGAGCTCCAGGTGATCGCGCTCAACGGCTACCACGACCTCGCGACTCCGTTCTTCCAGACCGAGCGCGACCTCGCGCGCCTCGGTGCTCTGCCGAATCTGCAGGCCACGTTCTATCGCGGCGGACACATGACGTATCTCGACGACGGCTCGCGCGCCGCGGAGAAGGCCGACCTCGTGCAGTTCTATCGGCGCGCAACCGTGTCGCCCTGAGCGCCGATGAGCAGCCAAATGATCCAACGTCCGATGCAACTGGGGATGTGCCGACTCGGCATCGCAGCGATCGCCGCTGCCTCGATCGCGCTCGTGCCGACGATAGGAGTCGCCGCCGAGCCGATCGCCGCAACGGTTGAGCAGCCGCTGCGCGACCCATGGGTACCGCCCGAAGCGCGCCATCCTTCGCTGACACCGCCACCGGCAGGCGCTGCGCTGCGCGCTGCAGTCGAGCGCAAGCTGCGGCAGGCATTCGACGAAGCGGACATCTCGCGCACCGGCTCGCTGACACGGGAACAGGCGCGGGCTGGCGGGCTCGGGTTCGTTGCGCGGCACTTCGACGAGATCGATCGCCAGCGGCGAGGCGCCGTGCGCTTCGACGATGTCAAGCGCTACATGGTCGAGCGCGGCGCGAGACTCGACTAGCGTCGCGGCGAAGCGTGGGCGCCAAGTCGGTCATCGGGTTGTCCATTGCGGCGGCGCTCGTTGCAGGCTGCGCAACCACACCCCCTGCCGACGACGTCGCATATCTCGACGAGCAAGCGCTGCGGTTGTGCCTCGGGCCGGCCATCCCCGTCGAGCTGATCCGCGATCCTTCGCGCGTCAACGGCTCCGTGCTGATGGAGCTCTACGTGCGCCCATCGGGAACGATCTATTACGCGTCGATCGTCTCCGGATCGGGAAACGCCAGGCTGGATAACTATCTCGCCTGGCGCCTGGCCGGCCTGCAATGCGCTCTGTTCCTGAGCAGCGATTCGAACGAGCCGTATTGGGTGGAGCTCGAGCTGAGCGTCGAAACGGCAGGCAGGGCGAACTGAGGCTCGCGAGCCATGCGCTAGTGCGTGTGCGCATGCGGTTGCAGCGGGTGCATATGGTCGTTGTACGCCGAGCGCCGTCGTACTTCGGCATTGACGGGGATCGTTTGCCGGGTGCCGTCGGGCGCTTCGACGATCAGATTGAGCGCAACGCGATCGCCGAGCTTCAGCGGACGATTGAGCTTCGGCAGGAGCAAACGGTACTCGTTGGGCGCGAGCTTGACATTCGTGCGCGGGGGCAGAGCGATCGACTTGGTGACCGCGCGTTTCGTTCCGGGCCGTTGCATCGGCACTTCCGCGCTGACGGCGGTTTCCACGCGGACGATCGTCGCACCCTCCGAGCTCATGATTTCCATGAACGCCTCGGCCGACTTGCCGTTCGGAGCGACGCGCACCCAGGGATCGTAGACGGTGATCACGGCCACGGCCCGGGCGTCGAGGGATGACGCGAGCGCCATCGCTGCAAGCGCGATAGAGCCGGCAATGCGCACGTACCGATACGGTGTCAACACGATGTCTCCAGCGGCGCTCACTTCGAGACGGCGATTATCGCGCGCTCGCCGAAGCGTGCGAGCGCTCGCAGCGGAGCGCTCGCGCAGTGCTAACGCTCTGCGGCCCCGGCTTATTCCGGACCCGTCGATGGCCAGGTCATTGCGCTTCCTTTGTGGCGTACCGTGCCGTCAGCGCGTGACAGCCCTGGACCAACGACGCCCGGTCGAGCACTTGGCACCGGTGAGCGTCTGCGACTAATCTAACGGCCGGGGGTTTCGATCGAGGAGGAACACCGACATGACGGCATTCAACATCGTACGCTTGCGGGTAAAGCCGGGGCAGGTCGAGAACTTT
>DASSGI010000398.1:0-2182 GCA_035857655.1 Casimicrobiaceae bacterium
GGTCTGCACGGTCATGCCGATGCGCGGCGCGTCGACGTGCTCGTCCTCGCGCCGAGCTCGGACCTCGGAGCGCTCGCGGTGCAGTATGCGCACCGTCTGCCGCGCAGCGTCCGCTATTTCCTGCGCGGGCTGGGAAGCACGCGCGGGACGGGCTCCAACCTGTTGTCGTACCTGCTGTTCGATCGCGAGTACTGTTGCGCGCTGATGCAGCTCGGCTATGCGGACGCGATGGCGCGGCGCGACGAAATCGTCGCTTTCCTCGCCGACAGCACGGCCCGATTCATACCGCTGTTCCCGCCCGAATGGCGATGACCGCCGCTGTGGCATCATCGACGCTTCACTCCTGTCGCCCGACCTGAGCCATGCCGATCACTGCAACGCAGCCACGCCGCAAGCGCTTTCGCAGCCTGTCGCCACACGGGTTTCACGATGTCGTCTACTTCGAATGGGGCGACAACGCAGGCTCGCCCGTGGTCGTCTGCGTGCACGGCGTGGGACGCAACGCCCGCGACTTCGACGTCCTCGGCGAAGCGTTGGCGGCGACACACAGCGTGCTCGCCGTCGACATGCCCGGACGCGGCGAGAGCGATTGGCTCGCGGATCCGAACGATTACGTCTTTCCGACCTACCTGACGACGCTCACCGCGCTCATCGCACGGAGCGGCGCAGAGACGGTCGATTGGGTCGGCACGTCGATGGGCGGCCTGCTCGGGATCGTGACGGCAGCGCAGCCGAAGAGTCCGGTGCGGAAACTCGTCGTCAACGATGTCGGGCCGGCGATCGAACCCGCTGCGATCGAGCGCATTCGGAGCTACTTCGGCATGGATCCGACGTTCGCGACCTACGCCGAGATCGAGAAGTACGTCCGGACGATATCGGCGCCGTTCGGACCGCTTACCGACGCGCAGTGGGAGCATATGACGCGCACCAACGTGCGACAGCGCCCCGACGGGCGTTGGGGGATCGCGTACGACCCCGGCATTGCCGTGCCTTTCCGTTCGACGGCCGCGCCACCCGATCTCTGGCCTGTGTGGGACGCGATCCGCCAGCCGACGCTCCTGCTGCGCGGCGCGAGCTCGGATCTCTTGTCGGCAGCGACCGCCGCCGAGATGGTGCGCCGCGGGCCGAAGCCGACGCTGGTCGAGTTCTCCGGCGTCGGCCACGCCCCGATGTTGCTGTCGCCCGACCAAACCGAGCCGGTCGTCAAGTTCATCCGGTCCTGAGCGCGAGATCGATCGATCACGCCGGTCCCGCCTGCGCGCAAACGCTCGGCGGCATCTCGATTCAGCATGTGACCACGATCGCTTACAATCCGCGTCGAACATGGCTCTGACGCTCAGCCTTCCTCCACTCGACGCCAATCCCGCGCACCCGCCGGAAACCCGCCCCGCGCAGGTCTTTCCCTGGCTCGACGCCGCGCTGCGGCGCAACGCGATCGAAGCCGCCCGCCTGATCGGCGACGCGCTCGCGGCGACGAACACCGTCGCGCTGAGTGAGTCACGGCGCCGCGAGCTCGCCGAGCGTTACTGGGACGCGGCGGATGCGCTGTGGTCGAAGCTCGAGTCGCATTTCGCCCGTGCGCCGCATCCGCTCGCCGGCGACGCGCTCGAGGCGGCCAAGGCCTCGCTCGGTCTCTCGCTCGAGCTGTTCGTCGCCTACAAGCGCGTGCTGGAAAAGGAGGCGAACAAGCGCGCGATCTTCGGAAGCAACCGGCTGCTGATCACGCTGATCCATCGCTGCCTCGAATGCGCGACGCGAATTCTCGTGAGCAGCTATCTCGCGTACTCGCCGATCCCGCCGCGCACCTGGCTCGACGCGCACCGCATCTATGCGTTCGCGCGCGAGCGCGGCCTGCACGAGCGCGCCGTTTCGGACGATAACCCGCAAGCCACGCCCGAGCGCGCTTACCTGCAGGCGCTGCTGCTCGCGCTCGCCAATCCCTACGGCTTCCTGCAGGGGCAGTTCGAAACGGTGGTCCGTTACGTGCACGAGTGCTCTCAATACGTGAAGCTGACGGACGTGGTCCCGGTGCATCGGATGGCGAAGGCGGTGGCGATCATCCCCGTCGGCCACGATTTCCCGCCGTTCTCGGCGAGCAAGGGCGGGTCGATCGAGGGGAGCAAGTTCTTCCTGCTCGCGTTCGATCTCGCGTTCCAGATCCAGGAACAGGTGCGCAAGCTCG
>DASSGI010000399.1:0-5829 GCA_035857655.1 Casimicrobiaceae bacterium
GTCGATGCGGAGATCTGCGGTCTGCATCCCGTGAGCGTAACGCGGAATCGTCACGTGGCCAAAAAAAAGCCCCGCGGGAACGCGGGGCTCTTTTCGGTGAGGTGCGATCGTCAGCGCTTGATCGCTTCGCCCTTCACTTCGACTTCGACGCGGCGGTTGGGCGCGAGACAGGCGATCAGTTCCTTCATCGCCTTCTGGTTGCAGACGACACCCGGAACCGGTTGCGTCTTGCCCATGCCGAGCGTCTCGATCTTGTCCCTCGCGACACCCTTCGACACGAGGTAGTCGCGCACTGCGTCGGCGCGGCGCTCGGAAAGCTTCTGGTTGTACGCTTGCGTGCCGATCCGGTCGGTGTGGCCGGTAACGAGCACGAGCTCGAGCTTCTGCACGTCGCGGAGCTTCGCGATGATCTCGGTGTCGATCGCGGCCTTGCCTTCAGGCTTCAGCACGGCCTTGTCGAAATCGAACAGCGCCTTCGACGCCAGCGTGATCTTCTGTACGGCCGGCGCGGGCGGTGGCGGCTTCGGAACGAGGTCCGGATCGCACTCTACGATCGCCATCGCCGGGGTCCAGTAGCCCGCGCGCCAGCAAAGATTGCTCGTCCTGGGGTCACCGTAATTACCACTGCGCCAGACATTGGTTTCGGGAGGCGTCTGGACCGAAATCCAATACCCGGTGTTTTGCGGATTCGCTTGTGCCGCCGCTCCAGCGGAAAACGCAGCGGACATGGCTCCGATAAGCGCACCGGTAATGAGACGACGAGTCATTATTTCACCCCTTAGGCTTTGGTTTTGGAGAAGTTATTGCGGACCCTGATTACCGGCGCGGCGGTGGAAAACGAGATAAACCACCAACGCACCTAATCCCTTGCTTCGCCGAAAAATATAGCACAGGGGGAGGGGCGGTGCAAAAGAAAGTAGGGTTTTGGCAACACTATCGAGCCGACTGTCGCGGCAATGCAACGACGTGATAAAATTTCGCGTTTTCAAGGCCCTTGCGCATCGCTGGCCGCAAGCCCGCGGTTCCATGCACGACCTCCCCGGGTTCGCGGGCGGGTTCCGTGAGCATATCCGCAGCGTGCGGACGGGTCGGCCCCGCAGTCCTGGCAGCAGACGGAATATCGACCGAACTCCGCGCAACACCCAATCAGGAAGAATTTCCCGCCCATGGAGCAGTTTGCCAAAGAAACCCTCCCGATAAGCCTCGAGGCGGAAATGCGCCATTCCTACCTCGATTACGCGATGAGCGTGATCGTCGGTCGCGCGCTGCCCGACGCCCGGGACGGGCTCAAGCCCGTGCACCGTCGCGTGCTCTACGCGATGTACGAGGCGAACATCGTCTGGAATCGCCCCTACGTCAAATGTGCACGGGTCGTCGGCGACGTGATGGGCAAGTACCACCCGCACGGCGATCTGTCGATCTACGACGCGCTCGTGCGGATGGCGCAGGACTTCTCGCTGCGCTACCAGCTGATCGACGGCCAGGGAAACTTCGGCTCCGTCGACGGCGACAACCCGGCGGCGATGCGCTACACCGAATGCCGGCTGCAGAAGATCGCGAACGAGCTTCTCGCCGACATCGACAAGGAGACCGTCGACTTCATCCCGAACTACGACGGCAAGGAGCAGGAACCGGCAGTGCTCCCGTCGCGCCTTCCCAACCTGCTCGTCAACGGCTCGTCGGGAATCGCGGTCGGCATGGCGACGAACATCCCGCCGCACAACCTGACCGAAGTGTCGAACGCCTGCCTCGCGCTGCTCGCCAACCCGCAGATGAGCATCGATGAGCTGATCGACATCGTCCCGGCGCCCGACTTCCCGACGGCGGGAATCATCTACGGGCTCGGCGGCGTCCACGAGGGTTACCGGAGCGGCCGCGGCCGCGTGGTCATCCGCGCGCGCACCCACGTCGAGGAGCTCGATAAGGGGAACCGGCAGGCGATCATCGTCGACGAGATCCCCTACCAGGTGAACAAGGCGAATCTGCTGATTCGCATCGGCGAGCTCGTCCGCGAGAAGAAGCTCGACGGGATCTCCGACCTGCGCGACGAGTCCGACAAGTCGGGCATGCGCGTCGTGATCGAGCTCAAGCGCGGCGAGCAGCCGGAGATCGTCCTCAACAATCTCTTCAAGCTCACGCAGCTGCAGGACAGCTTCGGGATGAACATGGTCGCGCTGGTCGACGGTCAGCCGCGACTCTTGGACCTCAAGCAGTTCCTCGAGTATTTCCTTCAGCACCGGCGCGAAGTGGTCGTGCGCCGCACTCGTTTCGAGCTGCGGAAGGCGCGCGAACGCGGGCACGTGCTCGAGGGTCTCGCTGTCGCGCTCTCGAACGTCGACGAGATCATCGCGCTCATCAAGGCCGCGCCCACGCCAGCCGACGCGAAGGCCCAGCTGATGGCCAAGGTCTGGCGCTCGCCGCTCGTCGAGGCGATGCTGCAGCGCGCCGCTGCCGACGCGGCGCGTCCCGAGGGACTGCCGCAGGAATTCGGATGGCGCGCGGATGCCGCGCCGCCGGGCTATCGGCTCTCCGACACGCAGGCGCAGGCCATTCTCGAGCTTCGGTTGCAGCGGTTGACCGGCCTCGAGCAGGACAAGATCATCGGCGAGTACAAGGAAGTGATGGCGCAGATCGTCGACTTCCTCGACATCCTCGCGAAGCCCGCGCGCGTGACGCAGGTGATCCGCGACGAGCTGACCGCGATCCGCGACCAGTTCGGCGATGCACGCCGCTCCGAGATCGTTCGCCACGGCGTCGATCTCTCGATGGAGGACCTGATCGCGCCGGAGGACATGGTCGTAACGCTCTCGCACGGCGGCTACATGAAGGCGCAGCCGCTCGCCGAATACCGCGCGCAGAAGCGCGGCGGGCGCGGCCGGCAGGCGACCGCGACGAAGGAAGACGATTTCATCGATCGGCTCTTCATCGCGAACACGCACGACTACATCCTGTGCTTCTCGAACCGCGGGCTCGTCTACTGGCTCAAGGTGTACAGCGTCCCGCAGGGCTCGCGCGTCGCGCGCGGCAAGCCGATCGTGAACCTCGTCCCGCTGCAGGAGAACGAGAAGATCACCGCGATCCTTCCGGTCAAGGAATTCACCGACACGCAGTACGTCTTCATGGCGACGGCGATGGGAACGGCCAAGAAGACGCCGCTCTCCGATTTCTCGCGCCCGCGCACCGCAGGAATCATCGCCGTCGATCTCGCCGACGGCGATTCGCTGATCGGCGTCGCGTTGACCGACGGCAAGCACGACGTGATGCTCTTCAGCTCTGCAGGCAAGGCGGTGCGCTTCGCCGAGGATGACGTGCGGCCGATGGGCCGCAACGCGCACGGCGTACGCGGGATGATGCTCGGTCCCGCCGAGCGCGTGATCTCGATGCTCGTCGCCGAAGACGAGGAGCAGTCGGTGCTGACCGCCACCGAGAACGGCTACGGCAAGCGCACGCCGATCGTCGAGTACACGCGCCATGCGCGCGGGACCAAGGGGATGATTGCGATCCAGCAGACCGCGCGCAACGGCAACGTGGTCGCCGCTGCGCTGGTGCGTTCCGACGACGAGGTGATGCTGATCTCGACCGGTGGCGTGCTGATCCGCATGCAGGTGCGCTCGATCCGCGAGATGAGCCGCTCGACGCAGGGCGTCACGCTCATCAACCTCGGCGAAGGCGAGAAGCTCGCGGGACTCGAGCGCGTCGTCGAGACCGAGGACGAAGGGCCGGCGCTGCCGCCACTGTCGCGTCCGCCAAATGGCCACGCTCAATCGAGTGCGCCTGACGGGGAGCCGCAGTCCGGTGCGCCGGACGAAGGGCCGCTATCAGCGGCGCCTGACGACAAAGAACCGCAATCCGATGGCTGAGAACGACGATACGCTGAGCGGTCTCGCGCGGCATCGCGAGTCGATCGACGCGCTCGATCAGGAGATCCTCGAGCGCCTGAATGCGCGCGCGGCGCACGCGAAGGCGATCGGCGCAATCAAGGGCCACGGCGTCGCGTATCGGCCCGAGCGCGAAGCTCAGGTGCTCATGCGGCTTCAGGCCGCAAATCGGGGCCCGCTGGCGAACGAGGCCGTCGCCGGCGTCTTCCGCCAGGTGATGTCGGCGTGCCTCGCGCTCGAGCAGACGCTGCGCGTCGCGTACCTCGGTCCCGCGGGGACGTTTTCGCACGACGCGGTGGCGCGCCACTTCGGACAGTTCGTCGAGGCGGTTCCGTGTCCGACGATCGACGATGTCTTCCGCGCCGCCGAGAGCGAGCAGACGGATCACGCCGTGGTCCCGGTGGAGAACTCGTCCGAAGGCGCGATCGGACGCACGCTCGATCTGATGTGCCAGACGCCGCTCACGATCTGCGGCGAGATCCGCTTGCGGATCCGGCAGAACCTCCTTTCGGTGAGCGCGATCGGTGACGTGACCAAGGTGTATTCGCACGCGCAGTCGCTCGCGCAGTGCGCGCAATGGCTCGCGCACAACCTGCCGCACGTCGCGCGTGTCGCGGTGGTGAGCAACGCCGAAGCGGCGCGGCTCGCCGCTGCCGAGCCTGGATCGGCCGCGATTGCCGGCGAAAACGCCGCAGCGATCTACGGGCTCAACGTGATCGCGCCGCACATCGAGGACGAGCCCAACAACACGACGCGCTTCTGGGTGCTCGGACGGCGCGCAGTGCTGCCGTCGGGACACGACGAAACTTCTCTGGTGATGTCGGCGCCCAACCGTCCGGGCGCGGTTCACAGCCTGCTCGAGCCCTTCGCGAAGCATGGCGTCAGCATGTCGCGCTTGGAGTCGCGGCCGGCGCGCACCGGCCTGTGGGAATACGTGTTCTTCGTCGACCTGATCGGTCATCAAACTGACGCCGCCGTTGCGGCAGCGCTCGCCGAGCTCGGCCAAAAAGCTCCAATGCTCAAACTGTTAGGATCGTATCCTTCAGCGGTTTATTAGGATTGCATATGAGCGCTACGCCGGTTCCGCACCACGCCGTCGATCCCTCGCTCCTCGCGCCCGAGTATGTGCGCAGCCTCGGCCGCTACGTTCCCGGAAAGCCGGTCGGCGAGCTTGCGCGCGAGTTCGGGCTGACGGCAAGCAACATCGTGAAGCTCGCCTCGAACGAGAATCCGCGCGGGCCGAGCCCGTCAGTGCGCGCGGCGATCGCGGCGGCCACCGAGGAGGTCTGCCGTTACCCGGATGGCGACGCATTCGAATTGAAGGCTGCACTTTCGGCGCGGCTGCGCGTCTCGCCGTTCCAGCTGGTCCTCGGCAACGGATCGAACGACATCCTCGAGCTCGTGACGCAGGCCTTTCTGCGTCCCGGCGATCACGCCGTCTACTCGCAGCATGCGTTCGTCGTCTATCCGCTGGCGACCCAGGCGCGCGGCGCGACCGGCATCGAAGTTCCCGCGCGCGACTACGGGCACGATCTCGCCGCGATGCGCGCGGCGATCACGCCGCAGACGCGAATCGTCTTCGTCGCCAACCCGAACAACCCGACCGGAACGTGGATCCCGCCGGAGCCACTGCGCGCGTTCATCGCGTCGGTGCCGCCGAACGTTCTCATCGTGCTCGACGAGGCCTACAACGAGTACCTCGAGCCGGAAGAGCGCGCTGGGAGCGCCGCCTGGATCGCCGGGCATCCGAATCTGATCGTCTCGCGCACGTTCTCGAAGGCGTACGGGCTCGCGGCGCTGCGCGTGGGCTACGGGATCATGGATGCCAAAGTTGCGGACATGATGAATCGCGTGCGGCAACCCTTCAACGTCAACGCACTCGCGCAGGCCGCCGCCGTCGCGGCGCTTGCGGACACCGGATATGTCGACGAAAGCCGCGAGCTCAATACCG
>DASSGI010000400.1:0-4772 GCA_035857655.1 Casimicrobiaceae bacterium
ATCGATCTGAAGAACTGGCGAAGCAACCAGAAGAACTCGGGCTTCCTCCCCGAGGAGCGCGCGTGGCTGACGCGAGTCTTCGACGAGCTTGGATTCGTCGATGTCTTCCGCCGGATCGATCCGCGTCCCGAGCGCTACACATGGTGGTCGAACCGGGGACGGGCGTGGGAAAAGAACGTCGGCTGGCGAATCGACTATCAGGTCGCTACCGCCGCGATCGCAGCCAAGGCGAGGACCGCGGCGATCTACACGAACCGGCGATTCTCCGACCATGCTCCGCTCGTTATCGACTACGACTACACGCTGCGCTGAGGATTTCCGGTGCTGCGTCTGACCAACCTCGTCCTCGCCCGCGGAGCGAAGCGCCTGCTCGACGGCGCGAACCTCACGGTCCACGCGGGGCACAAGGTCGGCCTCGTCGGTCCGAACGGCTCGGGGAAGTCGAGCCTCTTCGCGCTCGTACGCGGCGAGCTGCACCAGGAGTCCGGGGAGATCGAGCTGCCGTCGGCGTGGACGATAGCGCACGTCGCGCAGGAGACGCCCGCCGTATCAGTGGCGGCGATCGACTTCGTGCTCGACGGCGACCGCGAGCTGCGCCGGATCGAACGCGATCTCGCCGCCACGGAGGCGGCCGCGGCGGCCGAGCCCGAGCGTCATGGCGAAGCGCTCGCGCTGCTGCATCACCGTTTCGACGAGATCGGCGGCTACGCCGCGCGCGCTCGCGCAGCGACGCTGCTCGCGGGGCTCGGGTTTGCGCCCGCGCGCCACGGCGATCCGGTAGCGCAATTTTCCGGCGGGTGGCGGATGCGTCTCAATCTCGCGCAGGCGCTCATGTGCCGCTCGGATCTCCTTCTTCTCGACGAGCCGACCAATCACCTCGATCTCGACGCCGTGCTCTGGCTCGAGGACTGGCTCGGCCGCTATCCGGGAACGCTGCTGCTGATCACGCACGACCGCGATTTCCTCGACGGCGTCGTGACGACGATCGCGCACATCGATCAGCTGAAGATCAGGGCGTACACGGGCAACTACTCGCAGTTCGAACGCGAGCGCGCGATGCAGCTCGCGCTGCAGCAGGCGGCCTACGAGAAGCAGCAGCGGCAGATCGCACATCTGCAGGCGTTCATCGACCGGTTCCGCGCGAAGGCGACGAAGGCGAAGCAGGCGCAGAGCCGCATCAAGACGCTCGAACGGATGGAGCGGATCGCCGCCGCGCACGTCGACAGCCCGTTCGAATTCGCGTTCGCGCCGTCGCGCACCGCGGCGCAGCAGCTCGTGCGGCTCGAAGAGGCGGCGCTCGGCTACGACGCGGCGGAGCCCGTTCTCGCCGCTGTCGACTGGGCGATCCGCAACGGCGATCGCATCGGACTTCTCGGCCCCAACGGCGCGGGCAAGTCGACGCTACTCAAGGCGGTTGCCGGGACGCTCGCGCCGCTCACCGGAAAGCGGCACACGGCGAAGACGCTCGCGATCGGGTATTTCGCCCAGCATCAGGTCGAGCAGTTGCGCGGCGACGAGTCGCCGCTGTGGCATCTCGCGCAGATCGACGCTCGAGCGCGAGAACAGGAGTTGCGCGACTTTCTCGGCGGTTTCGACTTTCGCGGCGACATGGTCACGCATCCGGTCGGGCGCTTTTCCGGCGGCGAGCGAGCGCGTCTCACGCTTGCGCTCATCGTCCGGCAGAGACCCAATCTGCTGTTGCTCGACGAACCCACCAATCATCTGGACATCGAAATGCGCGAAGCGCTCGCCGAAGCGCTGCAGGACTACGACGGCGCGCTCGTTTGCGTCGCGCACGACCGGCACCTGCTGCGTGCGACGACCGATGTGCTGTGGCTCGTCGCCGACGGCGCGGTTCGCCCGTTCGATGGCGATCTCGACGATTATCGCGACTGGGTGCTCGCGCGCAGCCGCCGCACCGACGAATCCGCGGGTCCGCCGGCTGCGAGTCGCAAGGCGCAGCGGCGCGCCGAAGCGCTGGAGCGCCAGCGCGACTATGCGAAGCGCAAGCCGTTCGCGGAGCGCCTCGCGAAGCTCGAGCGCGAGATCGCTGCGCTCGACGCGGAGCGCAAAGCCGTCGAAGCCTGGCTCGCCTCGCCCGACGCCTATGTCGACGAGCGGAAGCACGAGCTCAAGGAACGCCTGGCGCAGCAGGCCGACCTCCGCTGGCGGCTCGCGCGTCTCGAAGCCGAATGGCTGGAGGTCGCCGAAATCCTGGAGAAGCCCGAGATCGAAACCTGAAGACTCAGCGCACGCCGGGACGGTAAAAGAGATAGACGCCGAAGCCGAGCGTGTCGCGGCCCCAGCGCAGATACGCGTCGCGCCAGCGGCGGCTGCGCTTGAGCATTTCGGGGACGTCGGGATCGTCGGGCTGCTCGCCCGCGTAGCGCTCGATCGAGCGCGAGTATTTCCACTCGTACTCGTCCCATTCGTCGAGCGAAGCCGTCACCGCGTGCATGGGAATCAGGCCCGCGTTGACGCCCGCCTGAACGTTGCCGCGATGGTCGACGTATTGCGTGTCGGGGCCGCCGAGGAAGGAGACGTATTCGGAAGCCGGCTTCTTCTGCCAGTAGCCCTCGCCGATCAGGATGAAGCCGCCGACTTTCGTCCAGATCTTGAGCTGGTTGCATATTCCGGCCATTCCGCCGTCGATGCCGCCGGCACCCAGCATCACGGTCAAATGGAACGTCTCGGGATCGGCTCGATAGTTGCGGATGTCGCTGTCGTCGAGATGCAGCTTCGAGAGCGCGCCCGTCCACTCGGCGCGCTCGCGCGCCGCGTCGAGCATGAGCTCCGAGTGATCGACGGCGATGACGGTCGAGGCGAAGCGCTCGATGATCCGCAGCGCGAGCTCGGCGCGCCCGCAGCCGAGGTCGAGCACGCGCGAGCCGCCGTCGAGCGGCAGAAGGTCGAGCACTTTTTCGATCTTCGCAGCCGAGATCGGATTGCAGTAGTCGTGGTCGCGGTGCGCGATGCTGCTGAATTTCTGGCGATTCATGGCGAGCGCGGCTTCGCGTCGAGGTCGTTCCACGGCGCGACACGCAAAAGAAGCGCCATTCCGGGGAGCGCGAGCGCGGTGCAGATGAGGTAGAAATTGAACCAGCCGATGTGCTCGACCATCCAGCCCGTCGCTGCATTGACGACGGTGCGGGGCACCGCGGCGAGACTCGTGAAGAGCGCGAACTGCGTCGCCGTGTAGCGCGGATCCGTCGCACGCGCGATGAACGCGACGAAGGCCGTGGTGCCGAGGCCCACGCCGAACGCCTCGAACGCAATCACGCCGGCGAGGAGCAGCTTGTCCGGGCGATTCTCGTGGGCGAGCCACGCGAAGCCCAGGATCGACACGAGCTGAACGACGCCGAACAGCCACAGCCCGCGGTTGATCCCGAGCCGCAGCATCCACAGCCCGCCGAGCATGCCGCCGGCCACGCTCGACCAGAGGCCTGCGTTCTTGGCGATGATGCCGATATCGGACTTGGTGAAACCCATGTCCAGGTAGAACGGCGTCGCAAGCGCGGTCGCCATGCTGTCGCCGAGCTTGTAGAGGAAGATGAACAGCAGCACGAGCACCGCGCCACGCGAGCCGTCGCGGCGGATGAACTCCCGAAACGGTTCGATGACCGCTTCCTTGAGCGTCTGCGGACCGGCCTTGCGGAGCGCCGGTTCCGCCACGACGAGCGTCATCACGATTCCCGGGAGCATGAACAGAGCGGTGATCCAGAATACGTACGACCATGGCAGGTGGTCGGCGAGGATCAGCGCCAGCGCGCCGGGAATCAGGCTCGAGATACGGTATGCATTGACGTAGATCGCGTTGCCCAGCCCGAGCTCGACCTCCGGCAGGATCTCGCGGCGGTAGGCGTCGAGCACGATATCCTGGCTCGCGCTGAAGAACGCGACGGTGGCGGCGAGATAGGCGATCGCCCAGAGGTCGCGCTGCGGGTACAGCTGCCCGAAGAGCGGGATCGACGCGAGCAGCAGCAGCTGCGTGACGAGCATCCAGCCGCGGCGTCGACCCAGCACCGGAAGCGCGTAACGATCGAGCAGCGGCGACCACAGGAACTTCCACGCGTACGGAACCTGGATCAGCGTGAAGAGGCCGATCGCTTTCAGGTCGACCTGCTCCGAACGCAGCCACGCCGGAAGCAGGTTCAGAAGGAGATAGAGCGGCAGCCCCGACGAGAGGCCGATGAACACGCAGATCAGCATCCGCCGGTTGAGCAGCGCCTCGCGCCAGGTTTCGCGCTCCGGACGCGTTGCCGCTGCGGCTGCCGCAGTCGGCTCCGAGGCCTCACGCCGCGCATCGTTCATTCGCGGATTCTAGCCGCCCTTGCAAGAATTTCCGCCCGTCCCGGAACAATTTCGGGAAATGGAGGAACGCAACTCGTCGAAATCCGGTCGCAACAAGGGTTGGACCGCGCATACGGGCGCTCCCGGAGCAGCTCAACCTTCACGAAGAGGACGGCAGCCATGTTCGAGAATCCACAGGCATTTGCCGCAGATCACCCGATGCTCATAGCGTGGCTCGTCACCGTGACGGCCGCGATAGCCGCATCCTTGATCGCCGTACTCGCGTTCCGCCTCGCCTGGGCCGTCGCTTCGCGGCTTGCGCATCACCGGATCTTTGCCGCGAACGTCCTGCGTTTCACGCGCGGCGCCGCGTGCGCCGTGGTGATCGTTCTCGTCCTGCAGATGGTCTGGGAAGCCGCGCCGGACGACCTGCCGCGACTTTCCACCGTCGCGCGCTTCACGACGCTTGCCCTCACCGTTTC
>DASSGI010000401.1:0-4618 GCA_035857655.1 Casimicrobiaceae bacterium
TGAAGAGCCTCAAGGTGCGCGTCCAGGCGACCGCGACCGAGGACGCGATGTTCCCGGCGTACGGCGCGCAAACGGTGCACATGCCGTTCGGTAGCGTCTATACGTCGCTGCAGACCGGTGTCGTCGACGTCGCCGAGAACGGCGTCAACGTTTACCTCGTCAACAAGCATTACGAAGTGGCGCCGGTCCTGTCGATGACCGAGCACGAAGCGAACAACAACCTGGTGTGGATCAGCGACAAGCTGTGGAAGAGCTTGTCCGACGAGCAGAAGCGCTGGGTCGTCGCTGCGGGCGACGAGGTCGGCAAGCAGCAGCCCGCCAAGTCGCTCGAGCTCGAGCATCAGTCGGCCGACAAGCTCAAGGCAATCGGCGTCAAGATCGTCACCGACGTCGACAAGTCGGGATTCACGCGGGTCGCGAACCCGTACCTGGACAAGCTCGCGAAGGAACTTGGCCCGCACGCGGTCAAGATCAAGGACCTGATCGTCCAGGTCAAGTAGCCGCCGGCTTCTCGCGGAAGCGAGCGGACTCCTCGCGCGCTTCCGCGTTCCGTCCGTTCCGCGGCAACCAATGCGCATCGCAGACAAACTGCTGCTCGAGCGGCAGCGTCACCTCAAGTGGCGCGCGCTCGACGGCCTCGAGATCGCGCTGATGATCCTCTGCGGCGTCCTGCTGCTCGGGTTTTCGACGACCGTCGTCTTCGACATCGTGACGCGCGAGATCGGCCATCCGTGGCTGTGGCTGCAGGAGGTCACGTCGACGTTCTTCATCTACGCGATCTTCATCGGCGCCGCCGTTGCCACGCGCCGCAACGATCACCTCTACCTCACCGCGGTCGCCGAAGCGCTGCACGGCAGGGCGCGGCTCGTCGCCGAAGTGATCATCCGGCTCGTCGTGCTCGGCGTTGCCTCCTGTCTCATCTACTTCGGCTACGTCAATTTCCTGCGCGGTTTCTCGAGCTTTCGCATGCCGTCGATGACGCCGATCGCGTCGCTGTACGCGGCGATTCCGCTCTCGGCGGCGCTGATCGCCCTCTTCACGATCGAGCAGCTCGTCAACGGATGCCGGAACGGATTCGACCACCGGGAGCCGAGCGGCGAGATCGAAGGGAAGCCTGAGCTGATGACCGCGGCCGGGAGCCGCGCCGCCTTGAGCGATGCCGTCAGTCCGGTCAAACGCGCGAAGCGCCGGGGCTAGTCGGATGAGCGCGCCGCTGATCCTCGCATTGATGACGGTCTGCTTCCTCGCGTTCGGCTACCTGGGCGTGCCGGTCGCGTTTTCGTTGATGGCGGGCGTCTTCATCGGCGCGTCGTTCACCGACGTCACGTTCCCCGCGATCGTGCAGAAGATCTTCGACGGCATGGATTCGGAGGCGCTGCTCGCGATTCCGTTCTTCCTCCTGGTCGGCGAGCTGATGAGCTCGGCGAACGTCGTGAGCCGCATCACGAATCTCTCGCTCGCGCTCGTCGGGCACATCAAGGGTGGACTGTCGCAGGTCGTCACTGTCTTCAGCATGTTCTTTTCCGAAATGTCGGGATCGACGACCGCCGACGTTGCGGTGATCAGCCGCGCGCTCGGCGGCCCGATGAAGAGGGAAGGCTACGATCCGCCGTTCATCGCGGCGATCATCGCTGCCGCGTCGACGATCGCGGCGCTCGTCCCGCCGAGCATCACGGCGGTCGTCTACGGTGCCGTCGGCAATGTGTCGATCGCGGGGCTGTTCATGGCGGGTGTCGTGCCCGGTCTGATGATCGGTTTCGGGCTGATGATCTTCTGCTATTTCTTCGGCCCGACGGGAATGCAGCGCCCGCGCGCGGTGTTTCGCGACGTCGCGCTTGCGTTCAAGGATGCGTCGCTGCCGCTGATGATTCCGGTCATTCTGCTGGGCGGCATCCTGACCGGATGGTTCACGCCGACCGAAGCGGGCGTCGTAGCCGCCGTCTGGATCCTCGCCGTCGTCATCCCGAGCCTGAATCGCGCGCACATCAGGAACCTGCCGTACGACTTCTGCCTGGCCGGATTGATCTTTTCGCTGCCTCTGATCACGATCGGCGCCGCGAACGCGTTCGGCTGGCTGCTCGCCTACCTGCGCGGAGCGATCGTCATCGCCGAATGGATCACGCGCCTCGCCGGCAACGACGCGCACCTGATCATGCTGCTGATGGTGCTGCTGTTCACGATCATCGGCGATTTCATCGAGCCGGTGCCGACGATCATCATTTTCATGCCGCTCGTCAACGCGCTCACGACCGCCGGCAGCATCAATCCGGTCCACATGGGCGTCGTGCTGATCGCAACGCTTGCGTTCGGGCTGATCACGCCGCCTTACGGGCTCGTCCTGCTGATGGCGTCGAAGTTCGTCGGCGTCCGCTTCTCGCAGGCGCTGCGCGCCGCGCTGCCGATCTACGTCGTCTTCTTCGGCGCGATCGCATTCGCGATCTACTTCCCGAAGGTCGTGCTGTGGCTGCCGAAGCAGGTGCTCCCCGAGTCGGTCGGCTGCTTCAAGAATCCGAGCGGAGCCGGCTATATCTGCCCGCAGGGTTGAGCGGCAACGGGTCGCGGGCGCTGTACGGCCGGGCTGATGTGAGGCAACATCGCCGGATGCGATCGATCGCCATGGCTTCGCTCGCGGCCCTGACGCTCGCTGCGTCCAGCGCTCCGCTGCGCGCGCAGGACGCGTACCCGAGCCGAGCCGTGAAGCTCATCGCGCCGCAGAATCCCGGCGGCGGGGTCGATCTTGTCGCTCGCCTGATGGCGGAGAAGCTGCAGGTCGCGCTCGGTCAATCGTTCGTCGTCGAGAACATCGCCGGCGCCGGCGGCGCAATCGCCACGCAGACATGCGCGCGCGCGCAGCCCGACGGCTACACGCTGATGATCGGCTACGTCGCCACGCACGCGACCAACCCCGCCGTCAAGCGCAACCCCGGCTACGATGCGATCAAGGATTTCACGCCGATCGCAATGCTCGGCGGCACCCCCAACGTGCTGGTCGTCGCGCGTCCGGTGCCCGTCGCCACGCTGCAGGAGTTCGTCGCCTACGCGAAGGCGAACCCGGGCAAGGTCGACTACGGAACATCCGGCGTCGGCACCCTCAATCACCTGGTGATGGAGCAGTTCAAGCATGCGTCCGGCGTGCCGAGCATGGCGGTGCCGTATCGCAGCATCAACCAGGCGTTCACCGATGCGATGGGCGGACAGATCCAGGTGATTTTTCCGGGCGTCGCCGCGGCGATGCCGCACATTCGCTCCGGCGCATTCAAGCCGCTCGCGGTGACCGGCGAGAAGCGCCAATCGGTGCTTCCGAACGTCCCGACGTTCAAGGAGCTCGGTTACGAAGGATTCAACGGCCTCACGTGGTACGGCATCGTCGGCCCCGCGAAATTGCCCGATGCGGTCACGGCCAGGCTCAACGCCGAGATCAACAAGATCCTCGCGACACCCGAAGTGCAGTCCGCGTTCGCGAAACAGGGCCTCGACGTGATGCCGATGACGCCCGCGCAGTTCGGCAAGTACATGGCCGACGAGATCGCGCATTGGACCGCGGTCGCGCGCGCGAGCAAGATCGAGGAATAGGCTGCCCGGGGCCGGAACGCGATGCCGCTGCCGCAACGATCGATCTCGGAGCAGCTCGCGACGGCATTCCTGACGATGCCGCCGCACCTTCCCGCCGACGTCGCGACGATGTGCGGCGCAGTGCTGACGGACATCGCGGGGCTCTGCGTCGCCGCGCGCCGCAGCGACTTTCTGCAGGCCGCGCTGCGCGCGACTGGCGAGCCGGGCCCTTGCACGCTGATCGGGCATGACGGCAGCTACAACGTCGCGACTGCGGCGTTGTGCAACGGCACCGCTGCGCACGGCGAGGACTACGACGACACGTTCGAAGGCGGGCCGATCCACGCCGGCGCGGTGATCGTTCCTGCGCTGCTCGCGACCGCCGAGCAGCACGGGCTTTCTGGACTCGACGCCACCCGCGGCATCGCCGTGGGCTGCGAGGTGATGTGCCGTCTCTGCCTGCCTGCGCCGAAGCTCGTCCACAAGGCCGGTTTCCATCCGACCGCCGTTTTCGGCGCGCTCGGTGCTGCGGCGGGCATCGCGACCGCGCTGCGACTCGATGAGACGCAATGGATCAATGCGCTCGGCATTGCCGGAAGCATGGCGTCGGGGATCATCGAATACCTCGCCGAGGGCGCGTGGACCAAGCGGATGCATCCAGGATGGGCCGCGCAAGCCGGCTACCGCGCGGCCCGGATGGCGCAGGAGGGATTCACCGGCCCGCGGACGCTCTTCGACGGCGAGCACGGTTTCTTCCACGCGTTCGCGAATCGCGACGATTGCGATTTCAGCGCGATGCTCGACGGCGCGGGCAAAACGTGGCTTTGCGCCGACATCGCGTTCAAGCCCTACGCGTGCGGAACGATGGCGCATCCCTACGTCGACTGCGCGCGTCGTCTCGTTGCCGACGGCGTGCGGCCGCGCGAAATCGCAACGATCGAATGCAGGACCGCCGAGGGCATCGTCCATCGGCTGTGGGAGCCGCTCGCGGCGAAGCACGCGCCACCCAACGGCTACGCGGCGAAATTCAGCATCCCGTATGCGATTGCCGTCGGCATGCTGCGCG
>DASSGI010000402.1:0-5967 GCA_035857655.1 Casimicrobiaceae bacterium
CCGGATGGCCGACGACGTCATCATTCGCGTGGAAGATGTGTTCGCCGGCTACGAGGGTGTCGCGATCCTCGAGCACATCGGCTTCCAGGTGCGCCGCGGCGAGGTGTTCGGCATCCTCGGCGGCTCCGGCGGCGGCAAGAGCACGCTGATGAAGAACATGATCGGGCTCAATCCGCCGATCTCCGGCCATATCTTCATCGACGGCGACGATATCGTCGGCGCCGACGAGGCAGTGCTCGAGCGCATCCAGCGCCGCTTCGGCGTCATGTACCAGTCGGGAGCGCTGTTCGGATCGATGACGCTGCTCGAGAACGTCCGCCTGCCGCTCGAGGTGTACACCGATCTTCCCGACGATGCGATCGACTTGATCGCGCGAATGAAGCTCGAGCTGGTCGGGCTCGAGGCATTCACCGGGCACATGCCCTCCGAGCTCTCCGGCGGTATGCAGAAGCGTGCCGGTATCGCGCGCGCAATGGCGCTCGATCCGTCGATTCTCTTCCTCGACGAGCCGTCGTCCGGGCTCGATCCGATCACGGCGGCTTCGCTCGATGCGACGATCCGGCGGCTCTCCGAGAACCTCGGCGTCACGTTCGTCATCGTGACGCACGATCTCGGCAGCGTGTTCGTTGCGACCGATCGCGTGATCCTCCTCGACCGGCACGCCAAAGGTATCATCGCGGAGGGAGATCCGCGCAAGCTGCGCGACGAGACGACGGATCCGCGCGTACGGGCGTTTTTCCGGCGCGAAGCCGAGGCCGTCGCCGCCGCCTGACCACAACAACGATGAGCCTCAAAGCCAACTACTTCAAGCTCGGGCTGTTCGTGATCGGCGCCGTCATCGCCGGCGTGATCGTGCTCGTCGTCATCGGCTCGGGACGCTGGTTTCAGCCGAAGCTCACGATCGAGACGTACTTCAACGAGTCGGTTCAGGGGCTCGACATCGGCTCGAAGCTCAAGTACCGGGGTGTTTCGATCGGCGAGGTGACGAGGGTGGGCTTCACCTACAACAAGTACCAGCTCGATCGGCCGATATCGGAGCGTTCACGCTACGTGCTCGTCGAGGCACAGATCGAGCCGCGGCTGCTCGGCGGCCGGGCGGCGGCCGGCGACATCACGAACCCGAAGAACGCACAGGCGGAGATCGATCGCGGCTTGCGCATCCGGCTCGCCCCTCAGGGGATCACGGGGACGAGCTATCTCGAAATCGACTACATCGATCCGCCGCCGGCGATCCTGCCGATCGACTGGACGCCCGACAGCACGTACATCCCGAGCGCGCCGTCGACGTTCACCGCGCTGATCAACTCGGCATCCGAGATCATGGACCGGCTGCACAAGCTCGACATCGAGGGTACGCTCGCGAACCTCAACACATTGATGGTGACGGCCAACCGGAAGATCGATGCGATCGACACGAAGACGATCTCGGACCGCGCGGCGACCACGCTCGGCAAGCTCGACAAGAAGCTCGACGCGATCGACGCGAAGAAGCTTTCCGACGAAGGCGTCGCACTGCTCGCCGAGCTGCGCCAGTCGAACACCGATCTGAAGAAAATCCTGTCGGATCCGGCGATGCAGAAGCTCCCCGCCGACGCATCGGCAGCGGTCGCGCGCATCCGGACGCTCGTCGACGATCCGAACCTGCCGAAATCGATCGCGAACCTGTCGCGCACGTTGTCGCGGTTCGACCGGATCCTCGGCGGCGGCGAAGCCGACCTCACGGTCACGATCGAGAATCTGCGCCAGATCACCGACAACCTGCGCGAGCTGACCGAAGATCTCAAGCGCTATCCGGCGAACGCGATCTTCGGCGAACCGCCGCCCCAGACGGAGCGCGTCAAATGAACCCGTCGCCATCCGCACTGTCGCTGCACGCGCCGCTCCGGCGTGCGCTTGTCGCTGTCGCCGTCGTGATCGTGGCGGCTGCACTCGTCGCGTGCGGTACGCTCTCGCGGCCCAGTCCCGTCAAGCGGACGTTCCTGCTCGAGCCGACGTTGCCGAAGGCGGTCAGCACGACGCCGAAGCCCCTTGCGGTGCGCGTCGGCGCCATCAGCGTTGCCGCGCCGTACCGCGGGAAAACTTTCGTGTTTCGCGAAAGCGACCTGCGCTACGAGTCCGATTATTACGACGAGTTCTTCATCGCGCCCGCAATCATGTTCTCGGACGCGACAGCGAAGGCGCTAGCCGCGTCGAATGTCTTCCGCCGCGTCGTTCCGTTCGGCGCCACGTCCGATGAAGGCGACTACGTGCTCGACGGCTTCGTCTCCGAGCTCTACGCCGACACGCGCGATGCGGCGGCGCCCGTCGCGGTGATCACCGTCACCTACTATCTGACACCCATGCAAACGGTCGGCGCGGGTGTAGCGTGGTCGCACGAATACCATCAGCGCACTCGGCTCTCGGGAACAGGCCCGGAGGCGGTCGCCCGCGGATGGAATGCCGGGCTCGCTGCGATCCTCGCCGATCTCGCGAAGGATCTCGGTGCCGCGGATCTGCCGGCAAAGCCGTAGGCCAGGGGCTTACGCTACGCGCCGTAGCGCGAATCCGTCCCCGGCGCGCCGCGAGCTGGGGGAACGACGCCGAGATACGCCAGAGCCCGCTACTTGCCGGGGTTGAAGCTCGCGAGCTCGTAGCTCGCGTTCTGCACCTCGGTCTGCGCAGGCGAGATCGCCGTCGTATAGAACGCGGTGCGCCTCTCGCGCACTGTGTTCCGCACCGCGGGTGAGTACCAGTAGATGAAGTTGCAGGTCGTCCCAACGCGAAAAGCCGTCGCGTCATCGAGCATCATCAGCACGTCGATGCGGATCGTATCGAAACTTCCCGCGGGCACTGTCTGCTTGTCCCAGTTGTGAGTGTTGAAGTAGTAGTTGAACTGTCCCTTCTTCCCGCCAGGCTCGGAGACGACATCGACCCATTTTGATGATCGCTGGCCGGGGACGATCGGAAACGTGACTCGCTGCAATGGCGTCTGGAATCGGTAGGCCTCGTCGATGCAGGGTGCGCCGTAGCGCACCTCGCCTGGTGACGCGAGTTCGTCAACGCGGGTGAAGTCCTTGCCGTCCGCGGTCTTCCCGGTCACCTTGACCTTGATTCCGCTCGCGTCGACGGACGTGACTTCCCTCGTCTCCTGATATGTCGTCTTGGTCAATCCAACGCCCGACGTAACGTTGTAGACCCACCGGTCTCCGACTTTCAATGTTGGCTGGGGCGCGGATTGCGGATCCGCGGCGCCTGCCGGAGCAGTCGATCCAACCACGATGGCCGCGATCAGCGCAGCGGCGAGCGCACTCGACATGGACTTGGTCATGGTTCCCCCTTCAACGTTAGGTCGCGCGCATGAAGCATCCATGACGCGCTCTTCCCCCTTATGTCGGGAAAGCGGCGACGTTTGTCAAATGACGCAAAACGCTAAAACAGCGGCTGTTTTGCGATTTCCTCGGCGGAGGGAGTGCCCGTGCCGCCGGTCAGCTTGTCGGCCTCAGTGACCCAGCCGCCGCCCATCGCCTTGTAGACGTTCGCGGCCGACGTGAAAACCGACGCGCGCACGAGCGCAAGCTGGAGCTCGGCCGGAAACAGCGACTGCTCCGCCTGCAGCACCGTCGTGTAAGACGTGTAGCCGCCGTCGTACTGGAGCTTCGCGAGTCGCGCGTAGTCGCTGAGCGCGGCGACGAGCCGCTCCTGTGCGCCGAGCTGCGTCTTGACGTTCTGATTGGCGACCAACGCATTGTCGACGTCGGCGAACGCGTTCTGGATCGAGAACTGATAGTTGTAGAGCGCGGCCTTTTGCCCGGCTTCGGCCTGGGCGACCTGGCCGCTCACCGCGCCGAACGTGAAGATCGGACCGACGAAACTACCTGCGTAGTTCCACACGCGCGCCGGCCCCTTGAAAAGGTCCGATAGCTGCGTGCTCGCGCTTCCGAACGCGCCGGTGAGCGAGATCGTGGGGAAGTACAGCGCCCTCGCCGCGCCGATCTGTGCGTTCGCGGCGACCAGTTGCTGCTCGGCCTGCATGAGATCCGGGCGCCTCGTGAGCAGCATCGACGGCACGCCGGCGGGCAGTGCGGGCAGCGCCAGATCGTAAATCGATTTGCCGCGCGGGATCGGCGCCGGGTTGCGGCCGATCAGCACGGAGAGCGCATTCTCGGTCTGCGCGATCTGCGTCTGGATCTGCGGGATCTGCGCGGCGGCGGTCTCGTACTGCGACTGCGCCTGCGACACCGTCATCTGCGACGTCTGGCCGTACTGGAACTGCAGCTTGTAGAGGCGCACCGATTCGCCGTAGGTGCCGAGCGTGCGCTCAGAGATGACGAGCTGTTCGTCCAGGCCGCGCAGCGTGATGTAGTTGACGGCGACGTTCGAGACCAGCGTGAGGATCACGCCGCGGCGCGCCTCGTCGCTCGCGAACATGTTCGCCTGTGCCGCCTCCGAGAGTCGCCGGATCCGGCCCCACAGGTCGATCTCCCAGGTCGCGGTGAGGAGCGCCTCGTAGGTGGTTTGCGGATTCGGAAAGTTGGGGATCGCCTCGACGAGACCCGTGTCCGGCGAGCGCGCGCGTGTCGCGGATCCCGAATAGCCGACTTGCGGGTAGAGGGCGGAGCGCGTCTGCGTGATGATCCCGAGCGCCTGCTCGACGTTCGCGGCCGCCTGTTTGACGCTCATGTTGTTCGCGAGCGCCTCGGCGATCAGCTGATCGAGCACCGGGTCGCCGAACTGTTTCCACCATTCGAGGTCCGCCGTTTCGGCGACTTCCTTCGGCTCGAAGCGGAATGTAGCCGGAGAATCGACTTTCGGGCGCGCGTAATCCGGACCCATCATGCAGCCGGCGAGCGCGGCGCATCCGAGGCACGCGAGCGCGAACGCGCGCATCTCAGTGCCAGCCGGCCGCCCGAAGGGCACTGAGGTCCCCCTCGGCGGCCAGCGAACGCAGTGAGCGTGGGGGCCGTTCATCTCAATCCGCCTTCCCGGGCGCGGGTGACTCCGCTACGGGCGGCGCCGGCGGACCTTTCGCATCGCCCGCGTCGTGCGCATCGGGCTTCTTCTTCGCTCCCCGGCTTTCGGCGAGCCGGTCGAACAGGTAGAAGAACAGCGGCACGTAGAGCATCGCGAGCGTCGTCTCGCCGAGCATCCCGCCGATGATGCCGGTGCCGATCGAGTGCCGCGCGTTCGCGCCGGCTCCGAGCGCGATGGCGAGCGGCAGGCATCCGAACGCGAACGCGAGCGACGTCATGATGATCGGCCGCAGCCGCTGCTCGCCGGCGAGCCGTGTCGCTTCCATGATCGAATGCCCCTGGTGCCTGAACTCGACCGCCGCGGTGACGCGCAGCACCGCGTTCTTCGCGCCGAGGCCGATCAGCACCAGCAACCCGATCTGGAAGTAGACGTCGTTCTCGAGCCCGCGCAGCCAGTTCGTGATCAGCGCGCCGAGGATGCCGAAAGGCACTGCCGTCATGACGGCGCCCGGCAGCGTCCACGATTCGTACTGCGCGGAGAGCACGAGGAACACGATGATCAGGCCGAAAACGAACGCGATCATCGACGTGCCGCCGGATTTCACTTCGTCGTATGCAAGGCCCGACCAAGCGAACGTGTACCCCGGTGGCAACACCTCCGTCGCGGTGGCCTCCAGCGCCTTGATCGCGTCGCCCGAGCTGTAGCCGGGCGCGGGGTTGGCGATGATCTTCGCTGCCGGGAAGCCGTTGAAATGCGACAGCAGATCGGGCCCCGCGACCCACTGCGTGCTGACGAGCGCCGACAGCGGCACCATCTCGTTCTTGTTCGAGCGCGTATAGAGGCGCGTCAGGTCTGTCGGTTGCTGGCGATACTGCGCGTCCGACTGCAGGATCACCCACCACACGCGGCTGAACTGGTTGAACTGGCTCGCAGTGAGCGATCCGAACTGCGCCTGGATCGCGCTGTAGACGTCCTCGACGGGCACGCCGAGCAGCGTCGCCTTGTCGCGATCGACGA
>DASSGI010000403.1:0-2024 GCA_035857655.1 Casimicrobiaceae bacterium
CAGCGCTTCGGTGGTCGCGGCCGCGCACGCCGGCTGGCGCGGACTTGCCGCCGGCGTGCTCGAGGCCGCGCTGCACGCCATGCGCACCGATCCCGGGCAGACGCTCGCCTGGATCGGTCCCGGCATCGGCCCGCGCGCTTATGAAGTCGGCGCGGACGTGCGCGACGCGCATTGCGCCGACGATCCCGACGCCGCTGCGTGCTTCGCGGCGCGCGCGCCAGGCAAATGGCTCGCGGATCTGTATGCTCTCGCGCGCCGGCGTCTCGAGCGCTCCGGGATTCGTTCGATCTACGGCGGAGGCCGTTGTACTTTCACCGAGGCCGCGCTCTTCCACTCGTATCGCCGCGACGGCGCTTCGGCAGGACGCATGATCACGGCGATCTGGCGTGCGGAATAGACCTTGGCGTTTGTTCGCCCGAGACTCGCCGGCTACACTCGCACCCATGTGCGAATGAACTCGCGCCCGCTGCGACCGTGCGAATGAGCTCGCATTCAACCGCCATGAAACCGCATCCCGCACCGGCGTGGACCGAGCTTGTCGGCGAATGGCAGGCGCTGGGGCAACAATGGGCCGATTGGTGGATGCGCGGCGATGCATTGAACGCGCCGGGGCTCGACACCGGCAACGCCGCGCTCGCGCTGCTCGCGCCCGCGGAAGCCTGGATCGAGCCCGCCGCAGCCGCCGAGCTCACCGATCGCTACAACGCGCGCTTCAACGAGTTGTGGGAGCGTGCCGTCGCTCGAGCGGCCGGCAACACAGGGGAGAAGAGCGACGCCCCGTCGGAGATTCCCGATCGTCGTTTCGGTGCTCGCGCCTGGCGCGAGCAACCGTATTTCGCCTGGCTCAGGGATGCCTACCTGCTCTACGCGCAGTACGTACGGGAGGTCGCAGAGCTCGCGCAGTGCGATCCGGCCACGAAACGCCGCATCCGCTTCCTCGCTCGCCAGTACGTTGACGCCATCGCGCCCTGCAACTTCCTGGCGACCAATCCCGAAGCGATTTCCCTGGCGATGCAGTCCGCCGGCGCGAGCATCGCGCGAGGCTTGAGCAATCTGCTGAGCGACGCGCAGCGCGGGCGCATCACCATGACCGACGAGTCCGCATTCGAAGTCGGACGCGATCTCGCGGTGACGCCCGGCGACGTGATCTTCCGCAACGATCTGATCGAGCTGATCCAGTACGCGCCGACGACGACCAAGGCGTACCTGCGTCCGCTGATCATCGTCCCGCCGTGCATCAACAAGTATTACATCCTCGATCTCAGGCCGGAGAACTCGTTCGTCCGCTATGCCGTCGGCGAAGGCCATACCGTATTCATGCTTTCCTGGCGCAACATCCCGCGCGAGCTTGGTCACCTCGCCTGGGACGACTATCTCGAGCAGGGCGTGCTGCGCGCGATCGAGGTGGCCCGGTCGATCTCCGGTAGCCGCACCGTGAATGCGCTGGGGTTCTGTGTCGGGGGAACGCTTCTCGCTTGCGCGCTGGCGGTGCTCGCCGCGCGGCGGGAGGCGGCCGTCGCCAGCGCGAGCTTTCTCACCACGATGCTCGACTTCTCCGATCCGGGCGACATCGGGGTCTACGTTTCGCCGGAGCATCTTGCGGCGCGCGAGCCGGCCCTCCAGAGCGGGGGCCGCGTGCACGGCAGCGAGCTCACGGGCGCGTTCGCAAGCCTCAGGCCCAACGAGCTCGTCTGGAACTACGTCGTCGGTAACTATCTGAAAGGTGGAACGCCGCCGGCGTTCGATCTGCTGTACTGGAACAGCGATTCGACGAATCTTCCCGGACCGATGTACTCGTACTACCTCAAGCACTGCTACATCGACAATCGGCTGCGCGAGCCGGGAGCGCTCAGGATGTGCGGCGAGATGATCGACCTTGCGCGCATTGCGCTCCCCACATACGTCTATGCCTCGCGCGACGATCACATCGTTCCGTGGCGCACGGCGTATCGCACGGTGAGCCTTCTGGGCGGAGAGGACATCCGTTTCGTGCTCGGGTCGTCGGGGCATATCGCGGGCGTCGT
>DASSGI010000404.1:0-8630 GCA_035857655.1 Casimicrobiaceae bacterium
CGTCCACGCGCGGACGCAGCGACAAGCCGACGCGCGCGTCGGCCGCGGCCGTCCGTCGCGGGTGGTACGGCTGCGAGGCGGACGTGTGTGTCCGCCCGCCTGCCGTACCGGGACCCGCCAGGAGGGCCGGTTGCGGACGTCTAAGCCCGGAGGCTGTCGCTACGTCCGCGCAGCGATGGCAGTCGCTGCGCTCGCGGCGCGCGTACACAGAAATTCGATGCGGCCGAGCGCAGCCCGCACCGAACTGAAGGAAGCCGAAGTCAGCCGATAAGCCGGGTTCTGTTACGGCGCTTGCGCGCTATGGCCGTCATTCCTCTAGGCGCGCCGTTACCGGCGCGCTCGAGCCACCTACCCGCGGACTCGGCGAGCAGCGTCGTCGTCCGCCTACTTGGTGTTGCTCCGGATGGAGGTTGCCGCGTTTCACCCGCCGCGGTGTTACCCGCGGCGACTCGTCTCTGTGGCCCTGTTCCACGCCTTCGTCTGCCGCGCTAACGGCGACTTATAGCGGCCGGGCGTTACCCGGCATCCCGCTCTGCGGAGCCCGGACTTTCCTCCCCCCGGTTTCCCGGGCGGCGACGGTCTGGCTGGCTTCGGGACCGAGAAGGATACTCCGATCTACTCGACGCGCCAGGCGAGCGTCTCGCCGGCGCGAAGCGGCACGACGGGGTGATCGTCGAACGGATACTCGGTCGGTACCGTCCAGGCGCGGCGCGTTAACGTCACTTTGTCGGCGTTGCGCGGCAGCCCGTAGAAATCCGCGCCGAAGTGGCTGGCGAACGCCTCGAGTCGGTGAAGCGCGCCGGCGGCTTCGAACGCCTCCGCGTAGAGCGGCAGCGCGATCGGCGCCGTATAGCAGCCTGCGCATCCGCAAGCGGCTTCCTTCGTCGGCTTCGCGTGCGGTGCGGAGTCGGTCCCGAGAAAGTATTTGGGGTTCCCGGAGGTCGCAGCGGCGACGAGCGCGCGTCGATGTGCTTCGCGCTTGAGGATCGGCAGGCAGTAGAAGTGCGGTCGGAGTCCTCCGACGAGAAGCGCGTTGCGCGAGTAGAGCAGATGTTGCGGCGTGATTGTCGCTGCGACACGCGATGACGCCGCCGCGACGAACGCGGCGGCTTCGGCGGTCGTAATGTGCTCGACGACGACGCCGAGCGCGGGAAAGTCGCGAACGATCGCCGCAAGCGATCGTTCGACGAAGACGCGCTCGCGATCGAACATGTCAATGTCGGGATCGACAACCTCGCCGTGCACCGACAGGACGAGCCCGTGCTTCTCCATTGCCGCGAGCGCGGGGTACGCGCGCTCGAGCTTCGTCACGCCCGAATCGGAGTTCGTCGTCGCCCCCGCGGGGTAGTACTTGACCGCATGAACGAAGCCCGATGCCTTCGCCTTCGCGATCTCTGCGGCACTCGTGTTGTCGGTGAGGTAGAGCGTCATCAGCGGTTCGAACGTCGAGCCCTTCCGTAGCGCGCCGAGGATTCTCGCGCGGTACGCGGCCGCCGCATCCGTGGTGGCGACCGGAGGTCGCAGGTTAGGCATGATGATTGCTCGCCCGAAGACGTCGGCGGTGGCCCCGAGGACGTGGGTCATGGCCGCGCCGTCGCGGAGATGCAGGTGCCAATCGTCCGGTCGAGTCAGCGTCAGCGCGGCAGGAGTGGCAGGGGCGTCAGGCATGGAAGGGCTTGTTTTTCCAAGATTATACGAGGGTGGTTCGGCGAGAGTCGGCCTTCGGGCCGAGTGGCGATCAGCGGTGGCCTGTCCCGCATTGGACCGGCTATAATGCTCGGTTTATTGCGGGTGGCAATCCTGTTTGCCGCGCGATTGCACCGAGGCATCCAAAGATGTCGGGCGACGTGAGCGGCGCAATGATTGGCGCCGAGCATCGACCCGTGAAGAGCTCAGAGGTCATCAGCATGGCAGCGAAACAAGCAACAGCAACCGCAACCGCGCCAAAGAAAGTCAAGGTCCTCACGGAGGAGGACCTGCTGCGGGCGCCCGAAAAGGACTACATGAACGACGCGCAGCTCGCGTTCTTCAAGCAGCGGCTGCTCGAGCTCCGTGACCAGCTTCTGCAAAACGCGGACGACACCGGCGAGCATCTGCGCGAAAACGAGACGACGACCGATCCATCCGATCGCGCGACGCTCGAAGAGGAATACACGCTCGAGCTTCGCACGCGCGACCGCGAGCGGAAGCTCCTCAAGAAGGTCGAGAAATCGATCAGGCTCATCGAGGAAGGGACCTACGGATATTGCGACGAGACGGGCGAGCCCATCGGGATTCCGCGACTCCTGGCGCGCCCGACGGCCACGCTATCGCTCGAAGCGCAGGAACGCCGCGAGCGCGTCCAGAAGCTCTACGGAGACGATTGACTCGCCGGCCCGGGTTCTAGAGGCCGAACAGCGCCCGGTGCGACCAGCCGCCGGCCATGAAGAACAGCATCGGGATGGACAGCATCATGTTCGCCCGCGAGGCGAGCAGCGCGACACGGCGCGCCTTGTTCTTTTCCTCGTCGGTCGCCGGCGTGAGCCCGAGGATCTTCTGCTGATTGGGCCAGATCAACGCCCAGACGTTGAACAGCATGATGGTGCCGAGCCACGCGCCGATGCCGATGCCGGCGAGGCCCTTCTGCAGCGTGAACGCGCCGATGAAATTGCCGCCGAGTATCGCCGCTCCGGCGAGCCACGTCACCACCGCCGACCAGCGGAAGTAGAGCAGCGCGCGCGGCGCGACGTGCTTCGTGATGCCCGCGGCCGTACCGTCGGCCGCAGCCGCCTTGAGTGCCGGAACCTGGACGAAATTGAAGTAGTAGAGCAAACCGATCCACATGACGCCTGCGAGGAAGTGCAGCCACCTTGCGAGTGCGGGTACGAGATCCATATTCGTTGCCTCCCTACATCAGAAAATTCTTGACCGCGAGATAAAGGATCACCGTCAGTATCAGCCCGCAGATGATCGTCCCCCAGATCGAATCGAGTGGATTCTTCATCGCCAATCCCTCCTCTTTTGTGCCACACAACTGATGCGGCGCGAGCATTCTAGCAACAGCGCATTCGCCGGGCCACCGCAGGTCGCCGCAAGCTTGTGGGATGGCTATGACAGGAACATAATTAGATACTTGCGTTTGAAAGCGCGCGCGATCGCAAACGCGCATCGCGCAGCAAATCTTCACTTCGATGGCGTTCTTCTCGAAACCGCCGGCCAAGAAGCCGGCGCCGGAGCCCAAACCCGACGTGCGAGCCCGACCGGGCGTGACCGTCGGCGCGGGTCGTGCCGTGTCGGCACGCGAGCTCGCCTCGCAGGTCGCCAAGAGCGGACGCTCGCCTGTCGATCCCGGCGACATCACCGGCTCCGGCGCGAGCCTCGTCCAATGGACGCCCGCGCAGGCGGCGTTCGAGGTCGCGCAAGCGAACCCGGGTCTTTGCGCCGTTCTCGAGAACGCCGCGCTGCGCTTCGCGAGCGGCCAGGGCAAGGAAGCGCGCGAGCTCCTCGAAGACGGCATCGAGAACGACACCGACACGAAGATGTCGCCGCTCGCGTGGCTCGCGCTGTTCGATCTGCTGCAGCGCGGCGGCGACAGGGCAGCGTTCGACGCGCTCTCGCTCAAATACGTCGTGCAGTTCGAGCGCTCGGCTCCGGCGTGGATCGCGAAGGCGAACGCGCAAGCCGGCCCGCGCGTCGTCGCCGGTTACGTCGCCGTCACCGGACGGCTGACGGCCGCGTCCGAAAAGCAGATCGACGGTCTACGTCGCGCGATCGCCCGCAAGGCGGACGCGACCAGGCTCGATCTGATGTCGCTGCAGAGTTTCGACGACGTCGGCGCGCAAATGCTCGCCGAATGTCTATCGGAAGCAAGGCGCGGCAAGGTTGCGCTGCAAGTCCAGCAGGGCCCGAAGCTTCAGCAGGCGCTTGGCGACGCGCTCAAGAAGGGTCGCGACGCGGGTCAGGGCGCATGGCTTCTTGCGCTCGAGCTGCTGCAGTGGGCGAACGATCGCGCGAGCTTCGAGGATCGCGCCGTCGATTTCGCCGTGACGTTCGAGCTTTCGCCGCCGTCATGGGAGCCGCCGGTTCCCGCCGCCGCGGCCAAGGACAAGGCGGCACCTGCCGACAACGCTCCCACCGATGCCGACACGGATCCCGAAGTCACGAAATGGAGCGGCGTTCTGTCCGGTTCGCACGCGCCGCAGCTCGGCAAGTTCGCCGATTGCGCGCACGGACGATCGGTCGTCGTCGTCGATATGAGCGAAGTCGAACGGATCGACTTCGTCTGTGCCGGCGCGTTCCAGAATCACATCACGCGGATCGAGCAGCAGCGCAAGGCAGTGCAGATCGTCGGCGTAACGCCGATCGTTCGGGCGTTGCTGCTGCTGCTCGGCGTTTCGCCACGGCATTTCGTCAAGAAGGCCGAATAGGGCATCCCCACGCGCGGGACAGCGCTTCAGCTCGCGCTCCGCCGATGAACCGGCGATCGCGGGCGTCCGATACCCGCGCCGCTCTCGAGAGGGTTCACGCCGAACGCCAGGCTCATGGATACATTCCACGGAACGACCATTCTCTCGGTGCGCCGCGACGGCGGCGTCGCCCTCGGCGGCGATGGGCAAGTGACGCTCGGCGCCGTCGTCGTCAAGGCGACGGCGCGCAAGGTGCGGCGACTCTACAACGATCGCGTCCTCGCGGGCTTCGCCGGAGCGACCGCCGACGCGTTCACGCTGTTCGAGCGCTTCGAAGCGAAGCTCGACAAGCACCAGGGCCAGCTCGCCCGCGCCGCGGTGGAGCTCGCGAAGGACTGGCGCTCGGACCGGATCCTGCGCCGACTCGAGGCGATGCTCGCCGTCGCCGACCGAAGTGCATCGCTGATCATCACCGGCACCGGCGACGTGCTCGAGCCCGAGCACGGCATCGTCGCGATCGGCTCGGGAGGACCGTACGCGCAGGCGGCGGCGCGCGCGCTGCTGGCGCATACGGCACTTTCGGCGACCGAGATCGTCAAACAAGGCCTTGCGATCGCAGGCGAGCTTTGCATCTACACGAACCAGAATCACGTGATCGAGTCCCTCGACCGCGAGCCATGACGGCGAACGGCGCCGATCGCGACGTGCTGATTGCCGGCGCGGGCCTTCCGGGGCTCGCCGCCGCGTGCGCGCTCGCTCGCCTGGGCCTCTCGGTTGCGCTTGCCGACCGCGTCGGCGTGGGACACTCGGGATCGCCCTCGAACGACGACGACTGGGACGTGCGCGTCTACGCGATAAGCCCCGGCAGCGCCGAGTTCCTTCGGGGCCTCGGCGCGTGGCAGAGGCTTCCGCCGGACCGCATCGCGCCGGTCGAATCGATGCGCATCGAAGGCGATGCCGGCGCGGTGCTCAATTTTTCCGCGTACGAACTCGGTGAGCGCGCGCTTGCCTGGATCGTCGAGGAGCGGGCGCTGCGCGAAGCGCTGATTCCGCTCGCGCGGGCGGCCGGGGTCGCGATTCATGCGCCGGCGGCGTTCGATGCGCTGACGTTCTCGCGCGACGCGGCGGTGCTTCGGCTGGCGAGCGGCGCATCGCTTGCGGCGCGGCTCGTCGTCGGCGCCGACGGCTCGCGCTCGTGGGTCCGCGACGCCGCGGGACTCGGCGCGCAGACGAAGGCCTACGCGCAGACGGCAGTCGTCGCGAACTTTCTCTGCGAGCGCGCGCATCGCGGTCGCGCCTACCAGTGGTTCCGCCCCGACGGCGGCGTGCTCGCGTGGCTGCCGCTTCCCGGGCGCGCGGTATCGATCGTCTGGTCCGCGCCGGAACGCCTTGCACAGGAGCTCCTCGGGCTCGCGCCGGAGGCGCTCGCAGTGCGCGTGGCGGAGACAGGCGCGCACGCGCTTGGAGCATTTTCGCCGATCAGTCGGAGCGCCGGCTTCCCGTTGCAGAGTGTCAGGCCGTCCGCGGTGGTCGCGCACCGCGTGGCGCTTGTCGGCGATGCGGCCCACGGCGTTCACCCGCTCGCGGGGCAAGGGGTCAATCTCGGCTTCGGCGATGCCGAGGCGCTCTGCGCGGTGCTCAGGGAGCGCGGTCCGCTCGACGATGCCGGTGCGCTCATCCTGCTCGAGCGCTATGCGCGACGCCGCACCGAACCGGTGTTCGCGATGCACGCGGTCACCGACGGGCTCGCGCGGCTGTTCGGCGCCTCGGCGCCGTGGCTGCGCCCGGTGCGCAATTTCGGCATGGCGGGCCTCGATCGAGTGCCGATGGCAAAGCGCCTGCTTGCCCAGGCGGCGCTGCGCTAGACTTTCCCTCATTGAACTGGAGATATGAATGATTCGCATTGACGCGCCGGGGCTTCGGCGCCTGGCGGCGATCCTCGCGATAGCGATCGGCGGCGTGTTGCCTGGCTTCGCGTTCGGACAACCTGCGCCGAGCGACAAGCCCCGCACCCCCGAGGCCGCGGCGATCAAGAAGCTCCTCGAACAGCGCTTCGAGGGCGTGAACATCGGCAACATCAGCAAGACGCCGTACTTCGGCCTCTACGAGGTTCAGTTCGACGACCAGCTGGTCTACACCGACGCGAAGGTCACGTATATCCTGGTCGGCAGCATCTACGACGCGGCGACGAAGAAGAACCTCACCGAAGCGAAGCAACGCGAATACTCGCGCGTAGCCTTCGACAGCCTGCCGCTCGATCTCGCGTTCAAGCGGGTCAAGGGCAACGGCGCGCGCAAGCTCGTGATCTTCTCCGATCCGGACTGTCCCTATTGCGCGCGCCTCGAGCAGGAGCTCAAGGGCATCGACAACGTGACGATCTACACGTTTCTCTATCCGATCGATCAACTCCACCCCGATGCGGCGCGCAAGTCGAAGCTCATCTGGTGCGCGCTCGACCCCGTCCAGGCCTGGAACCAGTTCTTCGACTCGCGCGTGCTCCCGAAGAACAGCGGCGACTGCGACAATCCGGTTGCGGCAACCCGCGAGCTCGGGCAGAAGTTGCGGGTGACTGCCACGCCGACCCTCGTCTTCGCCGATGGCACCCTCATACCCGGCGCGCTGCCTGCGCCGCAGATCGAGGCCGAGATCGTCCAGGGCGAGGCCGAGGCGAAACGGCTCGCGACGAAGAAATAACAGCTCTCGCCGAACCGACAGGGACGGCATCGCCTTTTACCTGGACCCGGGAGACCCGCTCAATGGCGGTCATCGATTTCCTCAAGAAGCAGTTCATCGACATCATCGAGTGGACCGATGACTCGCGCGACACCCTGTCGTTTCGGTTCCCGGACGAGGACAAGGAGATCAAGAACGGCGCGCAGCTGATCGTCCGCGAATCGCAGGTCGCGCAGTTCGTCTACCTCGGCGAGTTCGGCGACGCGTTCGGTCCCGGCAAGCACGCGCTCACGACCGACAACATCCCCATCCTCACCAACCTCAAGAGCTGGAAGTACGCGCTCGAGAGCCCGTTCAAGGCGGACGTCTACTACGTCGTCACGCGCGTTTTCACCGGCAACAAGTGGGGGACCGCCAATCCCGTGATGATTCGTGACGCGGACTTCGGCGTGGTGCGCCTGCGCGCCTACGGGACCTATGACTTTCGCATCGTCGATCCGAAGAGGTTCCTGAAGGAGGTCGCGGGCACCGACGACCACTTCCGCCTCGATGAATTCGCCGACGCGATGCGTTCGCGGATCGTCAGCGTGTTCTCCGACGCGCTCGCCGCCGCGAAAATCCCGGCGCTCGACGTCGCGTCGCGCTACGGTGACCTCGGCGAGGCGCTGTTGCCGCTGATCAATCCTGCGATCGGCGCGAAATACGGCCTCGAGATGACGACGTTCATCGTCGAGAACGTCTCCGTTCCGCCTGAAGTCGAGCAGGCAATCGACAAGCGCTCGAGCATGGCCGCCGTCGGCAACTTGAACGACTACGTGAAATTCCAGATGGCGCAGGGTCTCGAGAAGGGGGCGGGCGGCCCGGGCGGGATGGCCGCCGAAATGGCCGTCGGCATGGCGATGGCGCAGCAGATGCTGCAGCAGACGGGCGGAATCACGGCGCAGTCGACGCCCGGCGTGGCCGCCCCGGCCGGAGCCGCGGGCGCCCCGCCGACGCTCTACACGCCGATGCAGGTCGCGCAGATGCTAGGCGTAACGGAAGCCGATGTCGTGGCGAGCCTCGATTCGGGCGACCTGAAGGGCAAGAAGATCGGCACGCAATGGCGCGTGACGCGCGCCGCTGTCGACGCGTTCATCAACGGCTAGGGGGAGCGCATGAAAGCAGATTTCACGCGACGCGCGCTTCTCGTCGCGCTGGCCGGCGCGATTGCAGTACCGGGGGTCGCGGCGGCACAGGATCCGCGCGCGAGCGAAGTGCAGAAAGCCGCGCGCGACTGGCTCGCGCTCGCCGACAAGCTCGATGGCTCGGCGACCTGGAAAGCGGCGGGCAAGCAATTCCAGGCCGCCATGCCGGAGGACCGCTGGACGGCGCAGCTCAAGAAAGCGCGCGAAGCGCGCGGCAAGCTCGTGCAACGAACCGCCGCGGCAACGTCGTTCGCTTCGCAGGTGCCGGCGATACCGCAGCCCGGAACCTACTCGATGGTTCGCTTCCGGACCGCGTTCGCGAACGAGCCGAATGCTACCGAGGACGTAACGCTCGAGCAGGCGGGCGGGGTCTGGCGCGTCATCGGCT
>DASSGI010000405.1:0-11039 GCA_035857655.1 Casimicrobiaceae bacterium
AAGAACAGCCCCGGGTTCATAGTCAACCGGATCCTCTGCCCGATGATCAACGAAGCGGTATTCGCGCTACAGGAGGGGCTCGCTCCGGCAGCGGACATCGACGAGGCGATGAAGCTCGGATGCAGCCATCAGATCGGGCCGCTCGCGCTCGCGGACCTGATCGGGCTCGACGTGATGCTCGCGGTGATGGAAGTCTTCTACCGCGACTTCAACGATCCGAAGTATCGGCCGGCGCTGCTCCTCCGGGAGATGGTCGCCGCTGGCCATCTCGGGCGCAAGACTGGCCGGGGTTTCTACACCTACTCGCCGTAACGGGAAGACGTTCGCGCGCTCGCCGACGATGGGCGCGCGAGCGTTCGTTCATCCGCGGCCTCGCCCCACGCCGTTGGGCTCAGCGAGAACGTACACGGTGCCTGTGAAGCCGGCCACGAGCATCCCGTCGGCGCGCGTCACCTCGATCCGGTACACCGCGACCTTGCGTGCCCGCGACACCTCGACCGCTGTCGCCGTCAGCGTGTCGCCAGCCTGTGCCGCGACGTGGTAGGTGATGTGCGCGTCGATGCCGACGGCGATCATTCCGTGCGAGTTCGAGGCGAGCCCGAACGCGGTGTCGGCCAGCGTGAAGATCACGCCGCCATGGCACCTGCCGTTGAAATTGACATGCGTGGCGCCGACGTCGAGCGCGACGACCGCACGGCCGGGGCCGGCGTCGACGCAGCGGATGCCGACGGCGTTCACGAAGGGGTCACGCGCCGCGAGCTGCATGATGTCGGCGCTCGTCGGCGTCCTGCAATCCGTCGCAGCAGAACCTTTGTCCGTCGCCGCGAAGCGGCGTCCGCGCCCGGTGTTGGCCGCATGCGCGAGGACGGCGTCGATGACCGCTCTGATCCCGACGCGGTTCGCTGCCGCCGTCTTCAGCACCGGCACCGGCACGGCGTCGGCGCGACGAAGCCGCAGCATTTCCTCGAGATCGCGCACGGTCGTCTCGGCTGCCGGCAGGTCGCCCTTGCTCACGATCAGGAGGTCGGCGATTTCGAGGATGCCCGCCTTGATCGCCTGGACGCTGTCGCCGAGCCCCGGAGGACACACGACGAGCCGAGTATCGGCGAGCTTCGCGATCTCGACTTCCGATTGCCCGGCGCCGACGGTCTCGACGATGATCGTGTCGAAGCCGGAACCGTCGAGCACGTCGACGACCCCCGAGGTCGTCCGGGACAGTCCGCCGGGATGACCGCGCGAGGCGAGCGAGCGGATGAAGACGTTCGCGTGCGCGCCGTGCTCGCCCATACGAACCCGATCGCCGAGCACCGCGCCGCCGGTGATCGGGCTCGACGGGTCGATGGCGACGACGGCGACGCGTTGACCGCGCGCGAGGTATTCGCCGAGGAGCGCGTCGATCAACGTCGACTTGCCTGCGCCCGGCGCGCCCGTCACGCCGACGACATGCGCGCCACCGACATGCGGCGCAACGGCGGCTGCGATGGCGCGCGCCGCTGCGCCGCCTTGTTCGGTCGCGCTGATCGCGCGTGCGATCGCGCGGCGGTCGCCGGCGCGAATCGCCGCTTCCCACGGTCGCGAAGCGTCATTCATCGACGAGAACGCTAGACCAGCGCCTGTACGTACCCGAAGCCCATCTCGCGGCGGAGCGTGCCGCATATTTCGCCGTGCGTGCACCCGGCCTCCGCCGCGGCGACCACCTGCGCGAACACGTTGTCGTGGGGATCGTTGGCGGCGCGAGCGAGCGCGTCGAGCGCCGCACGGACAGCCGCATGCGAACGTGCCGCCTTGTGCGCGCGAAACGCCTCGATGTGCTCCTGCATCTTCTGCGCGTCGGGTCTAGCCTGCGCCGGTCGTGCGCTGCGGTCCTCGTCGGTGCGATACGCGTTGACGCCGACGACAGTCTGCTCTCCGGACTCGACGGATGCCTGGAAGCGGTGCGCCGATTCACCGATCTTCCGCTGCACGATGCCGGCGGAGACCGCGGCGTACATTCCCCCGGCGTCCTCGACGATCCGCATCGCGCGCTCGATCTCCGCCTCCATCTCGTCCGTCAGCGTTTCGACGTAGTAGCTCCCCCCGAGCGGATCGATCACGTCGGTAAGGTGCGCTTCCTCGCGCAGGATGTTCTGCGTGGCCACCGCGATCCGTGCGCCGAACTCGGTCGGGCAGGACAGCACCTCGTCGTACGCGTCGGTATGCAGTGACTGGAGGCCTCCGAAGATACCGGCCATCGCCTGGATCGTAACGCGTGCGACGTTGTTCAGCGGCTGCTGGCGCGTCAAGTCGACGCCGGAGGTCTGCGCGTGAAACTTCAGTCGCGAGCTCCGCGGATCCTTCGCGCCGTAGCGCTCGCGCACGAGCCGCGCCCAGATACGGCGCCCGGCGCGGAAGCGCGCGATCTCCTCGAAGAACGACAGCGAGATATCGAAGAAGAACGTGAAGCGGGGCAGGAACTGGTCGGGATCCATGCCGCGCGCGACGCAATCGTCGGCGTGCTGCAGCGCGGTGGCGAACGTGAACGCCATCGCGTCGGCCGGCGTCGCGCCCGCCTGCTGCATGTGCTGGCCGACGACCGACATCGGGTTCCACTTCGGCCAATGCCGGGTGCAGAAGTCGATGTGATCGCAGAGGATCCGCCTCGCTCCGGCAAGCGCGATGCGGAAGAACATGTGGTTCGCGACGTAGTGGCTGATGTAATCGCTCTGGTTGGATGTGCCGCTGATCGCGTCCCAGGGAACGCCGCGGCGCTTCGCGGTGGCCAGCATGAACGCGAGCAGCGTGAACGGCGACGGATCGTTCATCGCGCAGGACATCGAGGAGAGATCCACGCCCGCGAGGCAGGTGTCCATGTGGGCGACGGTGTTGACGACGACGCCGCAGGTGCCGAGCAGCTCGGCGTGCACTTCGTCCATGTCGTAGCCGCGGTAAACCGAGTTGCACGGGATCAGCGATACGGCAGTTGTGCCCTGCGCGATGAGCCCGCGCAGCCGGGCGTTATAATCGGGCGGCGTACCGAGCCCGACCAGCTGCCGCTGCGTCCACGTGCGGCCGCGATGCATCGTCGGGTAGATGCCGCGCGCGTACGGCGGCTGCCCGGGAAAGCCGACGGCGTCGTCGTAGCGTGTACCGCTCCAGTCGCGCGGCGTGTAGAGCGGTTTGATGGCGATGCCCGAACGGTTGCGCACTGCCTTGTCGGAACCGATCTGTGCGGTGTAATCCCGTCGCCAACGCTCCTCCCCGGTGGCGGGTTGGAGCTGCGGGGTGTCGTGCGGTTTGTTCACTTGCGCTCTCCTTCTGCTTTGCCCGCCGCGCTCGTGCCCTACGGCGACGATCGCCGCGCGCGCAGGCCCGGCGTCACGTCGCGGATGAACGCCGCGATATCCTCGAGCGCGCCGCCCGGATGGAACACTCGCGCGACGCCGGCGGCCAGCAGCATGTCCTCGTCCTCGTCGGGAACGATGCCTCCGACGACGACCTCGACGTCGGTGAGGCCCGCCGCCCGCAGCGCCGCCATCAGTTTCGGCACGATCAGGTGGTCGGTTGCGAGCGAAGAGATTCCGATCACATCGACGTCCTCCTCGGTCGCGAGCTTGATCACCGCGGCGATCTCCTGCCACGGTGGCGTGTAGATCACTTCCATCCCCGCGTCGCGCAGATACGCGGCGACGATGCGACTGCCGCGGTCGTGGCCATCGAGGCCGATCTTGGTGACGAGCACCTTCGGACGGATGTCCATCGACTATTTCTCCCCGAGGGGTGCGCGCAGGAGCGCCACGAAGTAGCTGGCGATCGAACGCGGGCTGTAACGGCCTGGCCGGTACCACGTCTGCGTCCAGTTGAGCGCGCCCAAGAGCAGCAGCCGCAGGCCGCGGCGGTCGACGCTGCGCGCAAGCGGCAGCGCGTCGATGATCTCGACGAACAGCCGCTCGTACGCGTCGCGTAGCGCGTTGAGCTCCACCGCGGCCGACGGCACGTCGGTCGGCCGGACGCGGATCACGACCTGCGCGTAGCCGCTTTCATCGAGCACGGTCTCGAGGTGGGCGACGCAGGCGGCTTCCAGCCGTTGCCACGGATCGGGCTTTTCCGCCACGGCGGCGACGACGCGCTCGGAGATTCGGCGCACCCCTTCGGCGTAGACGGCGACGAGCAGCTGATCCTTGGTGGCGAAGTGGTAGTAGATCGATCCGGGAAGCATGTCGACGGCGCGCACGATGTCGCGGATCGACGTCCCATGAAACCCTTGTGCGCCGAAGAGCCGTGCCGCTTCGTCGAGGAGCGGCGCCAGGCGATTGTCGGCGCGCGGTGCGCGCTGCACGCGGGGCATTGGAGGCTATTTAGCAAACAAACGTTTGTCTTTTATCACCAGATGCGTTCCAAGTCAACAGCGCTCAACTCCGGTCGGTGGCTGCGACACCGCTTCCCGAACTCCCGCAGTGGGTTTCTGCGAGCGAGCCCCTATGCTCGAAGGTTCGGATCGCGCCAAGCGGAAGCTCATATACCGCCGGCGCAGTCCAAAGCTTAGAATCCGGCAACTTCCCGACGCACAGACGATCGGTCGCGACGTTCTAGGAGGACACAAGCGGTGCCCACGACTCCCGGCTTGGATACGTTCCCGCGCCTGTTGCTGCACCACGCGGCCACGCGTGGCCGCCACCCTGCGATTCGCGAGAAAGATCTCGGGATCTGGCAAACGTGGACGTGGTCGCAAGTGGAGGACGAGGTGCGTGCGCTGGCGTGCGGATTGGCCGCACAGGGGTTCAAGCGCGGGATGAACCTCGCGATCATCGGCGACAACCGACCGCGCCTCTACTGGGCGATGGCAGCGGCGCAAGTGCTGGGCGGCGTGCCCGTGCCTCTCTACCAGGACGCGGTGGCGACGGAGATGGTCTACGTGCTGAACGACGCGGAAGTGCATTTCGCGATCGTCGAAGACCAGGAGCAGGTCGACAAGCTTCTCGAGATCCGTGATCGCTGTCCGACGCTCGAGCACATCATATTCGACGACCCGCGCGGGCTTCGTCATTACATGCAGGATTTCCTGCACGGCTTCGACGGCATTCAGGCGTTGGGACGCGCGCGGCATCAGGCGCACCCAGATTTTTTCGCGGATGAGGCAGCACGAGGGCGCTCCGACGACGTGGCCGTGATGGTCTACACATCGGGGACCACGGGCAAGCCGAAGGGGGTCTGCCTCACGCACCACGCACTGATCGCGGCAGCGCGCGGCGCTGTCGAGTTCGACCGGCTGACGGCCGACGAGGACGTTCTCTCCTATTTGCCGATGGCCTGGATCGGCGACCACCTGTTCTCCTATTGCGAGGCGCTCGTCGCGGGCTTCACGATCAACTGCCCGGAATCCGGCGATACGGTGATGACCGATCTACGGGAAATCGGGCCGACCTTTTACTTCGCGCCACCGCGCGTGTTCGAGAATCTGCTGACGCAGGTCATGATCCGCATGGAGGACGCCGGCGCGCTCAAGCGCCGGCTTTTCCACTATTTCATGGAAGTGGCGCGCCGCTGCGGCGCCGAGATACTGGACGGCAAGCCCGACATTCGCTTGAGCGATCGCCTGCTTTACGCGCTCGGCAACCTTCTCATCTATGGTCCGCTGCGCAACGTTCTCGGCATGACCCGGATCCGCGTCGCGTACACCGCGGGGGCGGCGATCGGGCCGGACCTGTTTCGCTTCTATCGCTCGATCGGCATCAATATGAAGCAGCTCTACGGCTCGACCGAGACTTGCGCGTACGTGTGCCTGCAACCGGACGGCGACATCAAGCTCGACTCGGTTGGCAAGCCTGCACCCGGCGTCGAAGTGAAGATTGGCGAGAACGGCGAAGTGCTCGTGCGCAGCGCGGCGATGCTGAAGGAATATCACAAGCTACCCGGCGCGACCGCCGAGTCGATCGACGCCGACGGCTACTTTCACACCGGCGATGCCGGGCTCTTCGACGCCGACGGGCACCTCAAGATCATCGATCGCGCGAAGGACGTCGGGAAGCTCGCCAACGGCGCGCTGTTCGCGCCGAACTACGTCGAGAACAAGCTCAAGTTCTTCTCGCACATCAAGGAAGCAGTTGCGTTCGGGCAGGGGCGCGATTGCGTCTGCGCGTTCATCAACATCGACATGTCGGCGGTGGGCGACTGGGCCGAACGGCGCGGGATTCCCTATTCGGGTTACACCGACCTCGCCGGCAGGGAAGAGGTCTACAACCTGATCGAGGAGTGCGTCGAGAAGGTCAACGCAGAGCTTGCGCGCGACCCCGCGCTGTGCCACTCGCAGGTGCATCGCTTCCTGATCCTGCACAAGGAGCTCGATCCGGACGATGACGAGCTCACGCGCACCCGCAAGGTTCGCCGCGGCTTCATCGGCGAGAAGTACGCGACGCTGACCGACGCGCTCTACGCGGGCAAGAAGAGCCAGTTCATCGAAACGCAGGTCAAGTTCGAGGACGGCCGAACGGGCACGATCAGCGCGGACCTTCGCATTCGCGACGCGACGGTCCATCCACCGCTCGCCGAGGCCGCCTGACGGCGTCGCGGCCCCGGCGGTTGACAATCTCACCGGTGACAACCGCGCTGGCGGCAAAGCGACCATGACTGAGCGCAGCATGCACGTTCGGGTGATCCAGCACGACGACATCGGGACAATGGAATCCGATTTCTCGGGGATGCATTTTGCGACCGACACGCAGGTCGACGCCTTTTACGACGAACTCGACAACCGCCTCGAAGCGACCGGCAAGCGTTGGTATTTCCTCGCGAACTACACCAACTGCGTGATCGAGCCCGCCGCATGGGGGCGCTTCGCTGCTCGCGGGAAGGCGACGAACATCAAGCACGGTCTGGGTGCAGTGCGGGTCGGGACCGGCGCAGGCGCGCACGAGACGATCCAACAGCGGGCGCAGCGCGAGATGTTTCGAGCGAACATGTACGAGACGCGCGATCAGGCGATCCTCGCGCTCGGCGAGATGCGCAAGCGGCGCGAAGCGCTGGGCGCCGGCGCCGAGGCGGATAGCGGCCAAGGCGTCGTCCGCGTTGACGACATCCATCTCAACTTCGGCGGCGTGAAGGCGATCGTGGGGGTCGCTTTCGAGGTGAACCGCGGCGAGATTTCGTCGATCATCGGTCCGAACGGCGCCGGCAAGAGCTCGATGCTGAACGTGATCAGCGGCTTCTATCGGCCGTCGCGCGGTCGCATCTATTTCGAGGGCAAGGATCGAACGCACCTCCCCGCGCACGACGTCGCCCGCCTGGGGTTCGCGCGCACGTTCCAAAACATCGCGCTGTTCAAGGGGATGTCGACGCTCGACAACATCATGACCGGGCGCTCGCTCAAGATGAAAGGCAACTTTGTCTCGGACGCGCTCTACTGGGGGTTCGCGCAGAAGGAGGAGACGAAGCAGCGCGAGCACGTCGAGAAGATCATCGATTTTCTCGAGATCCAGGCGATCCGCAAGACACCGGTGGGCAGGCTCCCTTACGGTCTGCAAAAGCGCGTCGAGCTCGCGCGCGCGCTCGCGATGGAGCCCAAGGTGCTGCTTCTGGACGAGCCGATGGCCGGCATGAACGTCGAGGAGAAGGAGGACATGGTTCGCTTCATCCTCGACGTCAACGACCAGTGGGGCACGACGATCATCTTGATCGAACACGACATGGGCGTGGTGATGGACATCTCCGACTACGTCGTCGTGATGGATCACGGCGCGAAGATCGCCGAGGGGACGCCGGAAGAGGTCAAGGCCGATCCCGTCGTCATCCGCGCTTACCTGGGTGCACACTAGCGTGAACGGGCCCGACGCTTGACATGAACTGGCAATTCTTCCTCGAAGTTCTGATCGGCGGGCTCCTCGCAGGGGTCATGTATTCGCTGGTCGCGCTCGGCTTCGTGCTGATCTACAAGGCGTCGGGGGTGTTCAACTTCGCGCAGGGAGCGATGGTGTTCCTCGCGGCGCTCACGTTCGTGTCGCTGACAGAGCGTCACATCAACTTCTGGCTCGCGATCGCGATTACGCTCGCTGTGATGGTCGTGCTCGGGATCGCGATCGAGCGTCTCGTGTTGCGGCCGCTCGTCAACCAGCCGCAGATCACGCTGTTCATGGCGACGATCGGTCTCACGTTCGTGCTGGAGGGCCTGTCGCAGATTGTCTGGGGCTCGCAGCCGCACGGGCTCGAGATCGGAATCGAGGATGTGCCGATGCGCTGGCTCTCGGACACGATGGGCGTCAACGTGAGCCAGTTCGACCTGTTCGCCGCTGCGGTGGCCGGCATTCTCGTCGCGATTCTGGCGTTGTTCTTCCAGACGACCCGCATCGGTCGCGCGCTGCGTGCCGTGGCGGACGACCATCAGGCGGCGCTCGCAGTCGGCATTCCGCTGCGCCAGATCTGGGCGATCGTGTGGACGGTGGCGGGGTTCGTCGCGCTGGTGGCCGGCGTCATGTGGGGCGCGCGCAACGGCGTCCAATATGCGCTTACCTTTATTGCGCTGAAGGCGCTGCCTGTGCTCATTCTCGGCGGCTTCGAGTCCGTTGCCGGCGCGATCGTCGGTGGCCTCATCATTGGCGCCTCCGAGAAGCTCGCCGAGGTCTATCTCGGGCCGTATGTCGGCGGCGGCCTCGAATCCTGGTTCCCGTACGTGCTGGCGCTCGTGTTCTTGCTGGTACGGCCGGAGGGCCTTTTCGGCGAAAAGCGGATCGAAAGGGTCTAGCGTGCTCTACCGAGAAGCAGGCCAGTTCAAGGCAACCTACGCGGGCGACCAGCAGGTCTTCCCGATTCGCCAGGACCGCATCGGCGTCGCGGTCTTGCTCGTCGTCGCATTCGTCGTCGTGCCGCTGATCGGCAACCAGTATTGGCTGTCGGCGATTCTGACGCCCTTCCTGATCTTCTCGCTGGCGACGCTCGGCTTGAACATTCTCACAGGCTATGCGGGGCAGCTCTCGCTCGGGACCGCGGCGTTCATGGCGGTCGGCGCATTCATGGCGTTCAATTTCGAGCTGCGCACCCCGTGGCTGCCGATTCTCGTCTCGTTCGCGCTGGCGGGTCTGTGCGCGGCCGCGGTCGGTGTCGCATTCGGCCTGCCGTCGCTGCGCATCAAGGGTTTCTATCTCGCGGTCGCGACGCTTGCGTGCCAGTTCTTCGTGCTGTGGGCACTGCAGCGGATCGGCTGGTTCACCAACCACAGCACGTCGGGGGTCATCACCGCGCAGAAGATCGTCATCCTCGGCTACGCGTTCGATACGCCGGTCAGCAAATACCTGCTGACGCTCGGCATCGTCACGGTGCTGGCGATGCTCGCGAAGAACTTGCTGCGCAGTGAGACCGGGCGCAAATTCATGGCGGTGCGCGACATGGACCTCGCGGCCGAGGTGATCGGCATCCGGATGATGCGGACGAAGCTGCTGGCCTTCGCGATCAGCTCGTTCTATTGCGGCGTCGCCGGCGCGCTCTACGCGTTCACATATCTTGGCACCGTGGAGCCCGAAGCTTTCACGCTCGACCTGTCGTTCCGGATCCTGTTCATGGTGATCGTCGGGGGCGCCGGCAGCATCCTGGGGTCGTTCCTCGGGGCGGCTTTCATCACGCTGCTGCCGATTTTCCTCAACACGCTCGCGCACCCCGTCGAGGAGATGCTGGGCATCCAGCTGCCCTCGGGGCTCATGTCCAATCTGGAGCTGATCGTCTTCGGCGCGCTCATCATCTTCTTCCTGATCGTCGAGCCGCATGGCCTCGCCCGGCTGTGGCAGATCGGCAAGGAAAAGCTCAGGCTCTGGCCGTTTCCGCATTGACAGGGGATCGGGCGCGCGGCGGCGCAGGCGCTCTGCTTTATTGCCCGGCTTGTCGATGTGGCCTACCATTGGCTGGGCGTCGGGCAGTCGACCCCGAAGAGCATCCGTCGCAAGCCGTGCGGGGTTCGTGTCGAGAGAGTGGATATTCGCACTCCGGCAAGGCGTCCTTTCCTAGGAGGAGCACCATGAAGCGCTGCAAAGCAATTCTGCTCGCCCTCGCGCTGCTCGGCGCGACGACCGTGGCGTCGGCGCAGAACGAGCAGTTCATCCCGATGAACGGGTATTGGGTCGGTCCCTATGCTCCCGGCGGCTCGGGCATCTTCGGCGGATTCATCGATTACGTGAACATGATCAACGCACGCGATGGGGGCGTCAACGGCGTCAAGCTCACGTACGAGAAGTGCGAGACCGAGTACAACAACGCGCGCGGCGTCGAATGCTACGAGCGGATGAAGAAGAAGGGGCCCACCGGCGCCACGGTGATCCACCCATTGTCCACGGGCATCACCTACTCGCTGATCGACAAGGCCACTGAGGACAAGATCCCGGTCATCTCGCTCGGTTACGGGCGCACCGACGCGACCGACGGTCGCGTGTTTCCGTACATCTTCCCGTTGATCACGAACTACTGGTCGCAGAACACCGCCAAGATCAAGTTCATCGGGATGAAGGAAGGCGGGATGGACAAGCTCAAGGGCAAGAAGATCGTGAACATCTATCACGATTCGGCCTACGGCAAGGAAACGATCGCGATCCTCGATGCGCAAGCGAAGAAGTACGGCTTCACGGTTACGCACATCGCAGTGCCGCATCCCGGCAACGAGCAAGGCGCGCAGTGGTTGCAGATTCGCCAGATCAAGCCGGATTGGGTGATCCTCCGCGGCTGGGGAGTGATGAACCCGACGGCGCTGAAGGCCGCGGCGAAGGTCGGCTTCCCGGCCGATCACATCATCGGAGTGTGGTGGTCCGGCGCGGAAGAGGACACGATTCCGGCGGGTGCAGCGGCCAAGGGCTACATCGCGGCCGGCTTCAACGTCGCCGGCGAAAACTTCCCGGTGATCCAGGACATCAAGAAGTACGTGTACGCGAAGGGCAAGGGGGAGATGGAGGACAAGACGCGCATCGGCTCGATCTACTACAACCGTGGCGTCGTTCATGGCATCGTCACCGTCGAGGCGATTCGCAAGGCGCAGGAGAAATTCGGCAAGAAGCCGCTCACTGGCGAACAGGTTCGCTGGGGCATCGAGAATC
>DASSGI010000406.1:0-4211 GCA_035857655.1 Casimicrobiaceae bacterium
GTCGAGCTCCTCGATCTGCTTCCACAGCGGGACGAAGCCGAAGACCTCGCGCGAGAGCAGATACGCGCGGACGATTTCGGGAGGCTGCGCCCCGGTCGCTTCGCCGAGACGGTGGACGAACGTGCTCCCGACACGGTTCAGCATGCTGTTCGTCACGTGCGTCGCGATGATCTCGCGCTTCAGCGGATGGCGCTCGAGGTAGCTCGCGTAACGCTTCGAGAGGCTGTGCGGGAAGTACCGGGCGAGCGCGGAGGCGACCCACGGATCGTCGGGAAGCTTCGAAGCGACGAGCTCGTCGTAGAGCCAGATCTTCGCGTAGGCGAAGACCACCGCGCGCTCGGGTGCCGTCAGCCCCTGGCCCGCCGCCCTCCGCTCGGCGAGCTCGTCGTCGGAAGGCAGGAACTCGATCGCGCGATTCAGGCGATCGGACTTCTCGAGGAACTGGATGAATCGCTGCTGCGCGTCGACCAGATGCGGAGCAATGCGCCCCGTCACGGACAGCACCTGCGTCTGGAAGTAGTTGTCGCGCAGCACCAGTGCGGCGACGTCGTCGGTCATCTCGGCGAGCACGGCGTTGCGCTGTTTTTCGGTGAGCTCGCCGTCGGCGACGGCGAGGCCGAGCAGGATCTTGATGTTGACCTCGTGGTCGGAGGTGTCGACGCCTGCCGAGTTGTCGATCGCGTCGGTGAAGATGCGGCCGCCCGTGTGCGCGAACTCGATCCGTCCGAGCTGCGTGACGCCGAGATTGCCGCCCTCGACGAAGACCTTGCAGTGCAGCCTGCGACCGTTGACGCGCAACCCGTCGTTCGCGCGGTCTCCGACCTTCATGTGCGTCTCGCTCGTCGCCTTGACGTAGGTTCCGATGCCGCCGTTGTAGATCAGGTCGACCGGCGCCTTGAGCAGCGCATGGATCAAATCCATCGGCGCAAGCGAGTCGCCCTCGAGCGAAAGCGCCGCGCGCACCTCGGGCGTTATCGCGATCGATTTCGCGCTGCGGGGATGAATGCCGCCGCCGGCGGAGATCTTCGACGCGTCGTAATCCGCCCAGGACGAACGCGGCAGCTTGAAAAGTCTCTCGCGCTCCGCGAACGAGCGCGCAGGATCGGGATTCGGATCGATGAAGATGTGCCGGTGGTCGAACGCGGCGAGAAGCTTGATGTGCCTCGAGAGCAGCATGCCGTTGCCGAACACGTCGCCGGACATATCGCCGATGCCGACGACGGTGAAATCGGTCGTCTGGATGTCGTGCCCCATTTCGCGGAAGTGGCGCTTCGCCGACTCCCATGCGCCGCGCGCCGTGATGCCCATCGCCTTGTGGTCGTAGCCCGCAGACCCGCCCGAGGCGAACGCGTCACCCAGCCAGAATCCGTATTCGGCGCTGATCGAATTCGCGTAATCGGAGAAAGTCGCCGTCCCCTTGTCAGCGGCGACAACGAGGTACGGGTCGTCGGGGTCGTGGCGCCGGACGGAAGGCGGCGGCACGATGCGATCGCCGAGGCGATTGTCGGTGACGTCGAGTAGGCCGCGCAGGTAGTCCTTGTAACAGGCGACGCCTTCCTTCATGTACGCGTCGCGGTCGCTCGCGGGCGGAGGACGCTTGAGCACGAAGCCGCCCTTCGATCCGACCGGCACGATGACGACGTTCTTCACCATCTGCGCCTTCACGAGGCCCAGGATCTCCGTGCGGAAATCCTCGGGACGATCGGACCAGCGCAGCCCGCCGCGCGCGACTTTTCCGCCGCGCAGGTGAACACCTTCGAAGCGCGGCGAATACACGAAGATTTCGAACATCGGCCGCGGCTCGGGTACCCCCGGGACTTTCGACGGATCGAACTTGAACGACACGAACGCGCGCCGGCGCGCCTCGGCATCGCGGCGCCAGAAATTCGTCCGCGTCGTCGCGAGGATCAGCGCGAGGTACTGGCGTAGCACGCGGTCTTCGGAGAGGTTCTCCACCTCGTCGAGCGCCGCCTCGATTGCCTTCGCACGTTCGTCGGCGAGAGCGTCGCCGTTCGCACCCTGTCCCGGATCGAATCGCGCCTTGAAGAGCTCGATCAGGTCGCGCGCGATCCCCGCATGGGCCGCCAGCGTCGCCTCGATGAACGATTGCGACAGCGGGAACCCGATCTGGCGCAGGTATTTCGCGTATGCGCGCAGGATCACGATCTCCGCGGCAGGAACGCGCGCGGCGACGACGAGCCGGTTGAAATCGTCATTCTCGACTTCGCCGCGGAAGATGCGGCCGAACGCGTCTTCGAACACCGGCTGCAGCGCCTGGGCGTCGGCATCGAGCAGCGGCGACTGGATGCCGAAATCGTGCAGCCACACCGGCGACTGGCCCGTCGGCGACACGGAGTGCGGCCGCTCGTCGATCACCCTGAGCCCCATTCGCTCGAGCATCGGCAGGCTGTCGGACAGCGTCACGGGTCCGCCGAGATGGAACAGCTTGAAGCGCAGCGTTCCCGGCTCGGCTTCGAGCGGGCGGTACAGCGTCATCCCGAGCGGCCTCTCGGCCGTGAGGCACGACATCATCTCGAGGTCGGGCACCGCGGCGCGCGCGGCGACTTCGTCGCGGTAGGACGCGGGCAGCGCGCTCGCGAACTGGCGAAAGAGCGAATTGCCGCGCGCTTCGCCGAGCGAGGCGATCAACGCAGCGCGCAGGTCGTCGTCCCAGCGACGGGCCGCCGATGCGAGTCCCATCTCGAGCTCGCGCACGTCGTACGCCGGTATCTTCCCGGGCGTCGTGCGCACCGTCACCATCACGCGCGCAAGCGGCGATTCCGAGAGCTGCACGTTGAACTCGGAGCTCGTCCCGTTGAACGCCTTCATCAGGATCGCCTGCCACTTCTCGCGCAGCTCCGTCGTGTAGTTCTCGCGCGGCGCGTAGATCATGCAGACGACGAAGCGATCGAACACGTCACGGCGGACGAACAGCCGGAACCGCTGGCGGTCGCCGAGGTGCAGGATTCCCGTCGCCGTACGCAGCAGCTCGTTCTCGCTCGTCTGGAACAGCTCGTCGCGCGGCCAGTTCTCGAGAATGTTGACGAGCGCCTTCGCCGCGTGTCCACCCTGCGCGAATCCCGCGCGCGCGACGACGTTCGCGGTCTTGTGCCGCAGCATCGGGATGTCCGCAGGCTTCGCGCTGTACGCCATCGACGTGTAGAGCCCGAGGAAACGGTGCTCGCCGCAGACGTTGCCCTCCGCGTCGAAGCGCTTGATGCCGACGTAGTCGAGATAGCCCGGACGGTGGACCGTCGAGCGCGCGTTCGCCTTCGTGACGATCACGAGCTCGGGCTTGCGCGCATGGGCGCGAACTTCCGGCGGCAGCGCGGCAAAGCTCGCCGCCATGTTCTTGCCCGGAATCTCGCGCAGGATTCCGAGCGACGACCCGGCGACGATGCGCAGCGCGTCCTGGCCGTCCACCTGGACGAGATCGTGGCAACGGTAACCGAGGAACGTGTAATGCTCGTTCCCCAGCCACTCGAGGAACGCCTTGCCTTCCGCGAGCTCGTCTGCCGGGATCGGCGGCGGGCGCGCGTCGATCTCCTCGACGACCTTCGCGAGCTGAGCCTTCATCCGCTTCCAGTCGGCGACCGCAAGGCGGACGTCGGTGAGCACTCGTGCAACCGAAGCGGCGAGCGCTTCGCGCCGCTCCGCTTCGACGATGTGATCGACCTCGACGTGAATGAACGACTCGCGGCGCGCCTCCGTCGCTTTCTCGCCGGCGACGCCGGTGAGCGTGCCGTCGGTGCTGCGCTCGACGGACAGGATCGGGTGGATGATGAGGTGCAGCGTCAACCCCTGCCGATTGACTTCCATCGTCACCGAATCGACGAGGAAAGGCATGTCGTCGTTGACGATCTCGATGATCGTGTGCGTCGACTGCCAGCCGTCGGCGATCGTCGGGTTGAACACGCGCACACGCGCCTGTCCGGGCTCGCGCTTGCGCGCGAAGTTCCAATGAGAGAGCGCTGCGCCGTACAGATCCGCCGGCGATCGCTCGTCGAGGTCCTCGGGATCGACCTGACCGAAATAGCGCTCGACGAATGTCTTAATCGTGTCGCGCTGCGCACCTGCGAGGCGCTTGCTTACGAGATCGAGAACTTGATCGAGCCGCGTCGTCCCCGACGCTTCTGCATCGACCGCCGCTACCGCATTTAGCTGAGTCGCCATGTGAGCCTCCCGGCCGTCGGGCGCTCATCGTACCGCGA
>DASSGI010000407.1:0-2134 GCA_035857655.1 Casimicrobiaceae bacterium
CATTGCAAGCGCGACGGCGAACTCGCGTCCGATGTCGTCGTCGTCGAAGATGTAGCTCTCGAACAGGATCGAATGCCGCGCGTCGCGAATCGCCTGGAGCCACGCGGGGTAGTTCTGCTGCGCGTCGAGCAGCAGGCGCACGGCGTTGCCGGTGATGGGCTCCGCACCGGTCGCGCGCGCGAACGCGCGCTCCGCGACGGGCGGATACGGCGGCTCACCGCCGGGAGGTTCGGCAACGAGCGATGCCGCGACGGGCGCGGGGTGCGCCGCGTCTTTGACCGGCGAATCGGTTACCGCAGATGATCGAGCGTTCGGCATCGGACTCCGCAACCGGTACGGACATTCCCGTACCGTCAACGGAGTCTAGCCGAGTTCGTCAGCGATCAGCGGCTGGAGCTCGACGACGATCTATTCGAAAGCGGAATCCTGCGCGCGCGCCTTGCGCACAACGACCAGCAACGCGATCAGCAACATGCCCGCATAGCCGCCGATCACAAAAGCCCAAACGATCCACCAGGCAGAAACCATGATCTCGCCGTAACCCGCTTCGAACGAGGCGTCACGCCTCACGCATATTGGCAACGCAAAACTCATGCCTTGGCAATTTCACGACTGCAACGCACTGTTTTGCATGGTCAAAGACCGAAGTGTCCTACAGGTTTCAAATCTCGATGTAAATGAATCCGACATGGTCCATTCGGCTTCGACAACGGTTTGTTCGCCGCGCTACCATTCCTCGTCGCCGGCACCTCCGCCGATGACGAGGTCACGACAACAGAACAAGGAGAGATGCCGATGGAAAGTCTGCTGCTGTGGGTCGGTCGCCTCGCCGGACTCGCCGGAATCGTGCTGTGCACGTGGGCGGTCTACAACCGGGTCGCCGGGTCGTACTTCGCCGGAGGGTTTCAGGTCGGAACGCTAATGCAAGCCGGGATGGCGGCGATCCTCATCGGGTGTCTTTGCCTGCTTGTTGTTCTGACGAATCGGCCTCCGCGTTGACGAGGCTCGTCTGCGTGAGCACCGGCGCGTGCAGCAATTCCGCCACCGCCCTGACCGCTTCCTCGCGGATCAGCGTCCGCATCTCGTTGGAGCCATGCCCGCATGCGGTCCGGCACACGCTGTTCGTCGGTCCTTCGAAATCGCAATGCGAAGCACCCGCGACGACGGTTGCCCGCAACAGGCCGGGGATAGCGCGCGCGATCACGCTTCCGCTGCCATAGAGATTGCATAGCGACGACTTCCCGAGCAGCACGACGGCCGGTGCAGTCACTTTCGAAGCCTCGCGCGTCGCGGTTTGCGTGGTATCGACGGGATCCAGGCCGACCCAGCCCCCAAGGCCCGGCAACTCGGAGGCAGCCATCACCGTGACGAGTCCGCCGAACGACATGCCCACGAGCACGAGGCGATCCCGCGGAGTAACCGCCACGCCTGGGGCCTGGCCAGATTCGATCATCTGAACGAGCGAGACGATCGCCCTCGCGTCGCGCGACGCGTCGATGAAATCGGGCAGATCGGGAACGACCGCGACGAAGCCTGCAGCTGCGAGCGCTTCGCCGAGATAGCGCAGGTGCCCGCGGGATGCCACGAGCCCATGCACGAGGATCGCTGCACCGCGCGGCGACGCCGCGGACGGCCGATAGGTGTCGACGGACACGCTCTGGCCCACGAGACGAATCGATTGCATGAACATCGTGAACGCCGGCGACTGCGCACGCGCAACGCCGGCGCCGCCGCCGACGACAACCAGAGCGAGCAACACGAAGCGGGCGAACCTGCGCATCGTCACGCTCGCGCTATTGCAGCCGCGACACGAGCGAACCGTTGGGCGGCCACGCGCACGGCTGAGAGCCGACGGCGCGCCCCTGCGAATGCAGGCGATAGAACATCGCTTCCACCGGTTTGCGCAGTCGCTCGCCATAGGTCGACACCGCGTTGAGCGCGGCCACGCATCGCGTGTCGACGTCTGCGGTCAGCGTGAGCGTGACATAAAGCGCGTTTTTCGCATCGGCTTCGCGTCCCGTCAACGCGCTCGCGATCGCGAACGTGTTCCAGTCCTCCATTCGTGCCGAGTGATACTGCGGAGCGCGCGCGGCGAGCGCAACCAGCGCGAGCTGGCGCGCCATCTCCGGCTGCA
>DASSGI010000408.1:0-11912 GCA_035857655.1 Casimicrobiaceae bacterium
GCGCAGCCGGCGGCGATCGCCTTTCCGCTTTCCGGACGGTTGCTCTATCACGTCCTTCCGCTGCGTCGTGCGATCGTTCTCGAGAACCTGCGGCGCGTCTACGCCGACACGCTCCCCGAGTCGGACATCGTCGCGCTCGCGCAGGCGCACTACGCGCACCTCGCGCGCCTCGCGGGCGAATTCCTGAAGTTTCGCTGGCTGTCCGCCGAGAAGAAGGCGGCACTGGTGCGCGTCGAGAATCTCGACGCGTTCATCGCGGCGTTCCGGCAGGGAAAAGGCGTGCTGATGCTGACCGGCCACTTCGGCAACTGGGAAGTCGCGACGATCGCCGGCATCGCGAACTACCCGGAGGTGCGCGGGCGCTTCCACTTCGTCCGCCGGGCGATCAAGCCACGCTGGCTCGACGCGCTCGTGACCCGGCGTTTCGAGAAAGGCGGGTTCGGCGTGATCGGCAAGCGCGGCTCGCTCGACCAAATCCTCGATCTGCTCGCGAAAGGCGACGTGATCGTGTTTCCGTTCGATCAGCACGCGGGGCCGCCCGACGGCATCGACGTCGATTTCTTCGGGCATCCCGCGTGGACGTTCAAGAGCCTCGCGATCATCGCGATGGCGACCGGCGCGCCGGTGATGCCGGCAACGAGCTGGCGCGAGCCCGACGGCCGTCACGTGCTGCGGTTCAGCGAACCGCTCGCGCCGATCGAATCGGAGAATTCGAACGAGGCGATCCGCCTCAACACGCGCGCTTACAACGCGGCGCTCGAGAAGCTGATCCTCGCGCGCCCCGAGCAGTGGTACTGGGTGCACCGAAGGTGGAAGAGCGTAGCGCGGAAGCGGCGCAATGGGCCTGAACCGCGGTAGCCCCTGGCAGGAAGGCGTGCGACCGCCCGCGTGCGCTCCAGAGGGATAATGGGCGCAGCCGCTCGCCGCGGGAGCGCTTCACACCATGTCCGTCACCGTCAAGCACGCCCGAATCGTCGTCGCTCTCGACCTGTGCTCGTCGTCGCAGATCATGGAAGATCTGCTGCTCAGCGAAAAGTTCGACCGCTACGAGGCGTTCCTCGTCTGCGTCAAGCGCTGGCTGATGAATTGGACCGAGCGGCATTCGCCCCCCAAGGGTCGCTGCGAGCTCTACAAGTTCACCGGGGACGGCTGGATCGTGCTGTTCCCCGATACGATCCGCGGCGAAGCGCTCGTCGAGTTCATGTACAGCCTCTGCGAAATGGTCAATGCCGAGCTCGCGCGTCACATCGTTCCGAGCCTGAGCAGCGTGCCCGCCGTTCTCGGAGCCACGCTGGGCGTCGAGGGCGGGAATCTGATCAGGATGACGATGAACGAGCGCGAGGAGTACGTCGGACGCGCGTTGAACATCGCATGCAGGCTGCAGAGCGCCGTCAAAGAGACGAATCCTCGTGCCAGCTGCTATCAGGCGCTCGTATCGTCGAGTCTCTACAACGAACGTCTCGTGAAGACGAGCTCGAAGTACGGCGTGGAAGCGACAACCTGCTCGCTGCGAAACATCCTGAGCGGAAGCGGCTTTGCCTGTCGCAAGATCGACTTTACCGTCGACTGCGAGGGAAAGCCGTTACCGTGGCCGGAGCAGAAGACGCCCGGATGGACGTGCGCACGCTCGAACTGGGGAAGCCCGCCGTAACGAATCGAACGCGAGCCGCGCGCGCGGGAATCCCTACGCCGCCGTCACGTACGCCGCGACATCGACGTCGTCGATCTGCGCCGATTCGAGAAACCGCTCCGCATATTTCCGGTACACGCCCGACGTCAGGAACAACGCGAACAGCTCGCCGTCGATGTGCCGCGCCTTGCTCATCGACGCCATGATCGCGACCGCCTGCGACAGCGACCGGCCCGTCTTGTACGGCCGGTCGCGCGCAGTCAGCGCCTCGAAGATATCGGCGATCGCCAGTATCCGTGCCGACACGCCGAGCTCGCTGCCGGCGAGCCGACGCGGGTAGCCCGTTCCGTCGAGCTTCTCGTGATGGCCGCCGGATATCTCCGGCACGCTCCTCAGATGCTTCGGGAACGGAAGCTGCGAGAGCATCCTGATCGTCTGCACGACATGGTCGTTGATCGCGTGCCGCTCTTCGTCGTTGAGCGTTCCGCGGCCGATGGAAAGGTTGTAGATCTCGCCGTTGTTGCGCTTGTGCGCCGGCATTCGCACCCGGAACTGGCGGCCGTCCTTCGCGGCTTTGAGCTCCTTTTCGCTCCACGCGACGATGTGCTCCGCCTTGTCGGCGAGCAGCTGTTCGAAGGCGGGCAGCGACGGCGCCGGGACCTTGTCGGCGCGGACTCGCTCTTCATGGGAGAGCCCGACACGGTCGTCGAGCGTGCGCAGCCACGGTCGCCGCGCGATGCGCTTGATCCGATCGACCGCCTCCGGCGACATCGATTCGCCCCCTTCGTTGCACTCGGCGACGAAGCGAAACTCGGCGTCGAGCTCCTTCCACTTGGCCTCGAGCTCGGCACGCAACAAGGCGCGATCGCCTCCGTCGGCAACGCGCCGCCAGAACTCGATCTCGGCGTCGCGCTTCAACACTTCGAAGCGCGTCCGCACCTCGTGCAGCCGGTCGTAGATCGTCGAGAGCTTCGTGGCCTTGTCGACGACGTACTCGGGCGTGGTGACCTTGCCGCAGTCGTGCAGCCACGCTGCCGTGTGCAGCGTCTCCCACTCGTCGTCCGTCATCGTGAAATCGCGGAACGGCCCCTCCGTCGCGTCGCATGCCGCTCTAGCGAGCATCGTCGCAATCTCGGGCACGCGCTGGCAGTGGCCGCCGGTATACGGCGATTTGGCGTCGATCGCTCCGGCGATCAGCTTGATCAGCGAGTCGAGCAGCGCTTTTTGTTCCTGCAGCAGGATCTGGTTCTCGATCGCGATCGCCGCCGTGCCCGACAGCGCTTCGACGAACGACACGAGGTGTCGAGGGAGAGCGCCCGCTTCGGTATCGCTCGCGACGCAAACGACACCGAGGATCTGACGTTCGCGATTCGAGAGCGGCACGGCAATGATCGTGTGCGCCGAATCCGGCGCGACGAGCGTCTTCGCTTCCGCGGCAGCGCGCCACACTGGGTGCTCGAGGAGCGTCGCGTCGATCTCGGCGGTCGCGAGCGACGAGGTCGCGGCGAACGCTCCCTGGACGGCCGCCCTTCGGAGCGTGCGCTCGTCCTGATCCGTCAGGTAGATCGCACCCGCGGCGCCGCCTGCCGCGGCGATCGTCTCGGCAAGGATGCGGTCGAGAAGCCTCTGGAAATTTCGTTCGGCCGATATCGTCGCTCCGATGTCCAGGAAGTTGCGAATCGTCGCGCGCATCGCCTCCATCGACGTCGCGAGCTCGTCGACCTCCGCGACGATGGATCGCGTCGACGACGGCGACGCGAAGTCGAACTCGCGCGCCGCGCGCGCCTCGTTCTGCAGCGATTGCAGCGGCGTGGCGAGCAGGCGCGAAAGCAGCCATGCGATCGGAATGCTCGCGGCCATGATCCCGAGCGCGATCAGCAACGTCTCGAGGCTGATGCGGCGCGCTTCGCCGAAGAGCTCGTCCTCGGGGGACAACGCGGCGAGGTAGATGCCGCGCGGCTCGCCTTCGACCAGGAGCCGCGAGACGGTGCCGTCCCACGCGCGCCCGCCGGCCTCGAGCGCGAACTTCGACAGCGGCACCGCGGGATTGAGCTGTTCCAGCATGCGTGTCAGCACGGGTGAGCCGAGCTCGGACACCTTGGCGAGCCGCGCGCTCGCGCGGTCGACGGCTTCGACCTTCATTCGTTCGGGTTTGTCGTAAGCGAGCGCGATCCCGTCGGACGTGAACAGCAGAAGCTCCGACGAAGGCGTCAATTTCTGTCGCTGCAGTGCCCGCGAGAGATCGCGAAGCGTGATATCGGCGCCGAGCACCGCGCCTCCGCCCGCGTCGGATTGCCGCGCGAACGTCACTCCCACGTCGCCGGTCGTGAAGAATACGTAAGGTTCGGTCCTCACCCTGCGCTTCGTCGCGACGGCCTCCTCGTACCAGACCCGCGTGCGCGGGTCGTAAGCATAGTACGGCGCGGCGCGCCGCTCGATGATGCGCCGCTCCTTGTCGAGGAAGAGGTACGTCCCATGCATCGCGTCGAGGCGATCGCGCTCGATGCTTTGGACGAGATACGCGGCATCCGAGGTAGCTTTGAACTGGCCGCGCAGCGCTGCATCGTCGCGCAGCGGGCGCAAGAGAAAGAAATCGCCGTTGCCGTAGCCGACGTAGAGCGCCGACAGCGCAGGGCTCGCTTCGAGCGCATCGGCCAGCATCGGGATGCTCGGAATCCGCGCGGCGAGACTTGTCGCCCGGACAATCTGCTCGCGCGCGAGAAGATCGATCACGAGCTCGACAGGCTGCACGATCGCCGCAAGGGAGGCGACCGTCCTGCCGCCAATTTCCCTGATGAGCTCCTGCGATGCCGAAACGACGAGCTTCCGATCCTCGACGTAGTTGTGCCACGCGATGACGCCGCCCACGCCGATGATGAGCAGCAGGAACAGCATGACGATGTGGATGTGCAGCGGCACGCCCCTGCCGCGGCGGCCCCGCGCTCGCCGAACCGCTACCGGGTCGCTCGGGATGGAATCGGAACTCGAGGCCATGGCGTCTCCCTTCGCCGCTGCCGGATCGGTACGGCGGCCTGCGCATATATACACCTCGGCGCGGGTAGAATGATTTCGGGGGATAGCAACATCGAACAGGGGAGGATCCGATCATGCGCACGACATCGATTGCACTCTTCATCGTGACCCTTGCGATGGCACCGGCGTTCGCCGCGGACAAGGACGACGTGATGGTGCCCATCAAGAAGTTCGTCGACGGCTTCAACAAGGGCGACGTGAAGAGCGCGTTGGCGACCTGCGCCGAGCAGACATCCATCATCGACGAGTTCCCGCCGCACGAGTGGCACGGCGCGGGTGCGTGCGCGACGTGGGCGAACGATTTCGATGCCGATGCAAAGAAGAACGGCGTTACCGATGGCAAGGTGACGCTCGGCAAGCCGAGGCACGTCGATGTCGCCGGAGATCGCGCGTACGTCGTCGTCCCCGCAACCTACGCGTACAAGCTCAAGGGAAAGCCGACGAAGGAGACCGGCTCGACGTTGACCCTTTCGTTGCAGAAGGGCGCGAGCGGCTGGCTGCTAACGGGATGGGCGTGGACGAAGGGCTGACGCGACAGCCCGATCACCGGTGGAGGAACAACAGTGAAACTCTATGATTTCGAATTGTCCGGGAATGCGTACAAGGTCCGGTTGCTGATATCGCTGCTCGGGCTCAATTGCGAGCGGGTGGCGGTCGATCTGCGGCAGGGGGAGCAGCGCCAGCCGGCGTTCCTGAAACTCAACCCCCGCGGCCAGGTTCCAACGCTCGACGACGGCGGCACCGTCGTATGGGATTCGCTCGCGATCCTCGTCTATCTCGCGCGCAAGTACGGCGGAGAGAAGTGGCTGCCGCTCGCCGCGGAGCCGATGGCCGAGGTCATGCAATGGCTCGCAGTGATGGAGAACGAGATGCTCTACGGTCTCGCTCGGGCGCGCATCATCGTCAAGTTCAAGCGTCCCGGCAACCTCGACGAAGCGAAAGAGCTCGGACGCAAGGGCCTCGACGTGCTGGAACAGCGCCTCGCTTCGCACCCGTGGCTCGCGTTCGATCGCCTGACGATCGCCGACATCGCATGCTTCCCGTATGTCGCGCTCGCGCCCGAAGGCGAGATTTCGCTCGATGGCCACCCTGCGGTGCGCGGCTGGATCGATCGAATCAAGGCGTTGCCGGGATTCATTGGCATGCCCGGAATCTGATTCGCCGCTGCCTCGGCGGGCTGCGCATTGTTCAAATATTGGATCAATCAAGTCATAACTTAGCTTGATCTTGAATCAATCCGGCGCGAAGATGCCATGATGAGCCTGTCGCGGATCGAGCAGGCGCGACCCGGAGGAGCAGCGCAATGGACACGCTAGCGAACACCCCGCCCCGGACGAAACGCGAGCCTGCTGTGCCGGTGATCATCCGGATGCACGAGCGCGACAACGTCGCGATCATCGGCAACGACGGCGGCCTGCCTCCGGGCACGACGCTTCCCGGCGGCGTGACGCTGCGCGAGCACGTGCCGCAAAGTCACAAGGTCGCGCTCGTCGATTTGCCGAAGGGCTCGGCGGTGCTTCGCTACAACGTGCCGATCGGCACAGCGGCCCGCGACATCGCGCAGGGGAGCTGGGTTTACGAGCGCCTGCTCGAGATGCCGGCCGCGCGCGCTCTCGACAACCTGCCGATCGCGACCGTCAAGGCGCAGCCGCTTCCGCCGCTCGAAGGCTTCACGTTCGAGGGCTACCGCAATCCCGACGGCACCGTAGGCACGCGAAACGTGCTCGGCATCACGACGACGGTCCAATGCGTCGCCGGCGTCGTCGAGTTTGCCGTCAAGCGGATCAAGGAAGAGCTGCTGCCGAGGTTCCCGAACGTCGACGACGTGGTCGCGCTCGAGCACACGTACGGCTGCGGTGTCGCGATCGACGCACCGGACGCCGTCGTGCCGATTCGCACGATTCGCAACATCTCGCTGAACCCGAACTTCGGCGGCGAGCTGATGGTGGTGAGCCTCGGCTGCGAGAAGATGCAGCCCGACCGGCTGCTGCCCGCCGATACGATACCGATCGTCGAGGCGCCCGACGTCTCCGACGTCGGCATCACCGCCGAGCCCACGCTCGACGTCGTCGTGCTGCAGGACGAGCGCCATGTCGGCTTCATGTCGATGATCGACTCGATCATGGCGAGCGCGCTCGACCATATCGAGCGACTCGACAAGCGCCGGCGCGAAACCGTCCCCGCGAGCGAGCTCGTCGTCGGCGTCCAGTGCGGCGGCAGCGACGCTTTCTCCGGCGTGACGGCGAACCCCGCCGTCGGCTTCTGCACCGACCTGATCGTCCGCGCGGGCGGCACCGTGATGTTCTCGGAAGTGACCGAAGTGCGCGACGCGATCGATCAGCTGACGTCGCGCGCGGTCGACGCCGACGTCGCCGACGCGCTGATCAAGCAGATGGCGTGGTACGACAAGTACCTGCAGAAAGGCGGCACCGACCGCAGCGCGAACACGACACCTGGCAACAAGAAGGGCGGGCTGTCGAACATCGTCGAGAAGGCGATGGGCTCCGTCGTCAAATCGGGGTCGGTGCCGATCTCCGGCGTGCTCGCGCCCGGAGACAAGCTGAATGGCGCAAAGGGACTCATCTTCGCCGCGACGCCGGCAAGCGACTTCATCTGCGGCACGCTGCAACTCGCCGCCGGCATGAACGTTCACGTGTTCACCACCGGCCGCGGGACGCCGTACGGGCTCGCCGAGTGTCCCGTCATCAAGGTCGCGACGCGCAGCGATCTCGCGCGCCGCTGGCACGATCTGATGGACCTGAACGCCGGGAAGATCGCCGAGGGGAACGCGACGATCGAGGAGACGGGCTGGGAGCTCTTCCGGCTGATCCTCGATGTGGCGAGCGGCCGTAAGACGTGCGCGGAGAACTACAAGCTCGGCAACGCGCTCGCGCTCTTCAACCCTGCGCCGGTGACATAACGCGGAACGAGCGGCCCACGCAACAAAACCTTCAGTGCATGTGCGTGTGAAGGGTGTGGGCGGCCGGAACCGACATCCCGAGCACGCCGACAATGACGGCGATGCCGGCCCCGAGCAACGCTTCCTTCCACGCGTTGCGAGCGATGCCGTGCATCGCGTCACGAGCCGCCTCGGTGTTCCCTCGAAAGCCTTGCCGTACGCGGGGCGTCAGGATGAAGCGGTTTCGCGCTGCGAGCACGAGCATCGATGCGAACAGCGCGAGCTTCAGCAGCAGTAACCGGCCATACGAGGTACCGAACAGGGCCGCCGGCGTCGCGACGAGATAGCATCCGTTGATTGTGCCCGTGACGAACACCGTGCCTACGCAGACCACGCCGAGCGCGGAGAACCGCCGAGTCATGCACAAGGCGAGGCGATCGAGCGCGGGCGATTGCTCCCGGGCCGCCCGGACGATCGTGGCCGCAAGAGGCGGCAGCGCCCCGAGCCACGCGCCCGCGGCGAGCAGGTGAACGACGTCGCAACCGAGGTGCACATAGCGATCGACACCCCGCGTTCCCGCGGCATGACCCATCCACGCGAGCGTCGCCAGGGTGCCGGCTGAGAGAACGGCGCGGACCACATCGTTGCGAACAGGCGGCGGGGTTTCCTCGACGGCGCTCGGGCCGACAGCGAGGATCGCGAGCATTGCTGCAGCGAAGCCGAGATGCCACGCCATCGCGTGGCCGAACAACGTTGCGCGAAGGACCTCGCCGGCGACCGCACCGGACATGGCGTGCGCCACGGGGACATCGGCAACGGTCGCCGAGCGGATGACGAGCCACAGCAGTCCGGCGACGAGCGTCGCAGCAACGCATGCAAGCTGCAGCACCCGGACGCGACGCCGCAGCGCATGCCAGTGGCGGCGGAGATCGTCGCCTGTTTCCGGGGGCACGCCGCTTCGCGCGTAGATCGGGAACAGCGAGGCGCCGAACACGAGCATCGCGGCGGCGTAGGTCACTGCGCGGGCGACGACCTCGGCGGCGCTCATCGCGTTGCGAACGGGTTTTGCCGTGCCGGCGCGATCACGGCGCGACGGCGAACGTGAAGTCGCCTTCGGTCACGTGGCTGTCGACCGAGAGCACGCGCCAGACGACGCGGTAGGTTCCGGGAGAAAGAGCGGGCACCTGCACGCGAAGCAGCGTTCGATCCGACGCATCGACGGCCTTGTCCGACGCGGCAACGACGTTGCCGTTTGCGTCGAGGACCTTGATCGTGCTGAACGCCGATTCGAGCTCCTGCGTGAACCAGATACTGATCGCGGCAGGCGCCGTGCGAACGGTACTGCCGACCGCCGGCGCCGCGTGGTCGAGGAACGCATGTGCGAACGCGCCCGGTGCAAATGCCAGCAACGTTGCGAGTCCGAGCGCCGCGCGCAGTGTGCCCGACATCGTCAGTTCCCGAAAAGCGGCCTTCCGAACGACTTCGGAAAGATGTCGTCGAGGTAGAAATGAAGCTGCGCAATGATTCCCGTCTTGCTGCCGCTGCGCGAGTTCATCGGAATCACCGCCTCGATCCCGATTTGAATCGCCTGGCCCGACCACAGGATCCCCGGGTTGATCGTGCCCGTCGTTCCGCTCGCTCCACGATTGAGCGCGGTCGAGAAATTGAACTCGACGATCGGAATCAGCCGGTTGAACGGTGCGCCCCAACCCATGTCTTGCACGAACGATTGCAGGTAGGGAACGCTGTACTCGAGCGCGAAGCCCCAGACGAGGTTGTTCGGATTCCGCTCGGTGACGGTGTCGCCTTCGTCGTTGATCGACGTCACCGAGGTCCGTGACGGAATGGAGACTCCGAGCTGGCCCGTCAGCGCGAACGGACGGAAAAAGCGCGCCCTCTCGGGAAGATCGCCAAAGCCCTTGCCGAAGAAAATCGCGGGCGTCACGGTGCTGAACGGTTCCGCGCCGACGCGCGCGGATCCGCTGTGGCCGATGTCCCAATCGAGCCCGGCCGATACGATCACCTCGCGCTCGGCGTTCTGGTAGAACTGGTATTTGAAGCTCAGCGCGAAGTTGTCCCAGCCCTTGACGTTGCTGCCGCCGTCGGGACTCAGGCTCAGATAAGTCCCCTCGACGCCGATCCCGAAATCCGGCGTGATCCGTTTGGTGTATTCGAACGAAAGCTCGCGCTCCATCGTCGCGGGCTCATCGCCGCCGGCGGGCATCTTTCGCTGCTGATACGTCGGCAGCGAAAGCTCGTCCGCGACGAACGGATCGTCGATCGTAAGCGTCGCGGGAAAGAAGCGCTTGCCGACGATGCCGTGAGCGGATGCCGTACCGGTGACGAGCGAAGTGGACGAGACTGCGAGCGCAACGCCCGCGCAGCGCCACAGCGTGCGCGGACAGCGCATCGAGAACGATCGAACGACCTCCATCGAAAATCCCCCTCTGAGTTAGCCATTGCGTGGCGAGACGACAGAGGCAGCGGCGCCATCCGCGCCACCCGTTTGCGCGCGCGCCGATGGCGGCGGGCTCGTCGCCAGCCGATCCAGGGATTGCTCAGTGCTTCAGATGTTGGCCGCGGGGGGTGCGCGAACCGGGGGCAGAACAGCCGCGAGCATCGTCACTCGGGGAGTGACGACGACGGGCGGCGGTCGCAGCGGGCGCGGTGGAACTATAGCGACGACCGGGACCGCCGGCGGCAGCAGTGCACAACGCGAAAGGCACGCGAGTACTTGGCAGGGGAAGCAGTCGTGATCGACGGGGTGCAGCGGACTGCCGGGAACGTCGGAAAGGTCGTGATCGTGCTCACCGGCGTCTTCGTGCAGCGCGTCGTGGCTGTCGGCGGCCGCGGTCCGATGATGCTCGTGTTCGGCAGCTTCGACCGAAGTGAGATCGGCGCCGATCCACGGCAGCGCGCCGAGCGAGGGAAACAGGAGCGCCGCGAGCGTGAACGAAGCGACGATTCGACACCAGCCTGCGCGGGACGACCTCCGGCGACCGGATGCGTGGCTGCGTCGTGGCGGCATGATCATCGAACCGGGGTTAACAGCATGCAGATGATACGCATTCCTGCTGTAGCGTCTATCACTGTAGCAGGTGCGGGCCGCGTCGCGTCGCCTAGGCCAGGCTCTCCACTGCTCGCTTCAAGTTGCGCACCGCCTGATCGGATTCCTGTTCCACCAGCTTCCTGATCGCGATGGGCGCGCCTACATCTGCTTGAACAGATGGTTGAACGTGCGACTCACTTCGAGCTTTTCGGGACTGCCCTTGACGTGGACGATCTGCTGGCCGCGAAGGTTGCGGCTCACCTGCGCGACCGCATCGACGCGGACCAGTGTCGCGCGGTGGATTTGCCAGAATTCGTTCGGGTCGAGCTCGTCGATCAATTCCTTGATCGGCTTGCGGATCAGCGCCTCGAACGTTGACGTCTGCACGCGCGTGTACTTGTCTTCGGCGCGGAAGAAAAGGATGTCGGTCGTCGGGATCATCCGTATCGTCGCGCCCACGCTTGCCTGCACCCAGCGCATGTAATCTTGCTTGACAGCGCCGCCGCCGAGGCGCTGCGACAGTTGCGTGAGCAGTTCCTTCATCGGATCCGGCGCGCCCTTGAGCCGCTCGCGCAGCCGCTCGCACGTGATCGCGAGCCGCTCGGGCTCCGCCGGCTTCAGCACATAGTCGACCGCGCCCTGCTCGAACGCCTTGATCGCGTATTCGTCGTGCGCGGTGACGAATACGACGTGAACCTCGCCTGCGACCATTTGCGCCGCCTGGATGCCGTCCATCTCCGGCATGCTGATATCGAGAAACGCGATGTCGGGCTCGAGGCTGCGCACCAGCGCGACCGCCTCGCGGCCGTTGGCGGCTTCGCCGACGATCGACAGCTCCGGCCACGCCTGCTTCAGGCGGCCGACGATCTGTTCGCGCATCAGGCGCTCGTCGTCGGCGACGACGGCGGTGGGGGCGACGGAGGAAGGCATGCGGCTCGTCCAATCCGTGTCACGTCGCGGCGATCTCGTAGGGAACGTTGACCGTCGCGAGGGTGCCGCCTTCGGGCGGCACGCTGATGATCAACTCGGCGCGTCCGTTGTACAAGACTTTCAGCCGCTCGCGAATGTTGGCGAGCCCGACGCCGACATCGGACTTGGGCATGAAGCCGATGCCGCTGTCGAGCACGCGGACCGAGAGCTGACCGTCGACGATCTGGGCGCCGATCTCGAGTCGGCCGCCTTCCGCCTTGGGCTCGAGCCCGTGCTTGATCGCGTTTTCGACGAGAGTCTGCAGCATCATCGACGGAAACACCGCCGACTTGAGGCCGTCCGGAACGTTGACGGTCCATTGCAGCCGCCCT
>DASSGI010000409.1:0-12765 GCA_035857655.1 Casimicrobiaceae bacterium
AATGCCGGGTCCTGACCCTCCACCTCGGGCAGCAGCGCCCGGGCGGCGGCGTTGTCGGGTTCGCGCGCGAGCGTGAAGCGCAGGTTGTTCTCGATGTAGTCGTGGCCCGGATAGATGTTCGTTTCGTCTGAAAGCTTCGCGAGCTGCGCCGAGAACGTCTTGTAGAGCTCGCTCGGGTGGCCGCCGTTGTGGCAGTTGCCGGCCCCGGCGTTGAACAGCGTATCGCCGCAAAAAAGAGCCGGCCGGTCCGTATGCGACAGCAGGCACACGTGGCTCATCGTGTGTCCCGGCGTATCGAGGACCTCGAGCTCGACGCTCTTCCCGACCTTGACGACGTCGCCGGCGCCAAGCCCGCGGTCGATATCGGCGATCCTGTCGCGGGCGTTCTTGTGCGCCAGAAGCTTCGCTCCGGTCTTTTTCACCATCGCGTCGTTGCCGCCGGTGTGATCGCGGTGCTCGTGCGTGTTCAGGATCTGCGTGATCGTCCAGCCTTCGGACTTCGCCGCCCCGAGGCACTTCTCGTGGTCGAGCGGATCGACGGCAAGCGCCTCGCCGGTCTCGCCACAGGCGATCAGGTAATTGAAATTGCGGTACGCATTCGCCGTCCAGATCTGTTTGACGATCACGGTGTCGCTCCACCTCGAGGTCGCGGAACGGGAATGATAGCGCCGGCGACGGCGCCGATGCTGTAGGCGCCGACCTACAGTGGGATCCGTTGCCCGCTCATTCAAATGGAGTGGCAAACGCAGCACAATGCCGCGCGGAGGATCCATGCAAGGTACAACCGGTCTTGGTCCCAAGATCATTGACGCGGCGACGCTCGCAGGCGATCCAGTGGTGAACGCGGCGGGCGCCCACCTCGGGAAGCTTCGCGCAGTCATGCTGGACGTCCCGACGGGCCGCGTCGCCTATGCCGTCTTGTCGTTCGGCGGCTTTCTCAGCGCCGGAGACAAGCTTTTTGCGGTCCCGTGGCCCGCGCTGAAGCTCGATCCCGTGGAAAAGCGCTTCGTCTTCGACGTGAGCAAGGAGAGGCTCGAAACCGCCCCCGGGTTCGACAAGGACCACTGGCCGCGGATGGCCGATCGCGAATGGGCGACGGAAATCCACGATTATTACGACGTCCCGCCCTACTGGGACGAAGAGTCGGACTGGGACGAACGCGACGACACGCTCGCGCAGTCGAGCGGCTGAGCACTCCCGCCATCCGCGGGACTTAGCGCTGCGGCCGTCGCAGCAGCATCAGCGCAATCAGCGCCGATGCGATCATCAGGAATAGGCTCACCGCGTTGAGCACCGGGCTCGCGCCCTCGCGCATCCGTCCGTACATCATGATCGTGAGCGGCGCGTCAGAACCCACGAGCATCAGAGTCGTGTTGAAGTTCTCGAACGACATCAGGAACGAGATCGCGGCTGCGCCGATCAACGCCGGCTTGAGATAAGGGAGCGTCACCGTCCGCAGCACCGCGGCGCGCGATGCGCCGAGGTTGAACGCGGCTTCCTCGAGCGTCGGATCGAAGCGCTTGAGCCGCGCAGCGATCGTCAGTGTCGCGATCGAGACGATGTACGAAAACTGGCCGGCGACGACCAGCGGCAGTCCGGGACGAAGGAAGTCGAGCTCGAGCCCCCAGAGATCGTCGGCGAATTGCGCGAGACGGCTCGCGAACGCAAGGATCGAGATGCCGAGGATCACGCCGGGAATCACGAGCGGCGCGAGCATCATCAACGAGATCGCCGACTTGCCGCGGAAGTCGACGCGCTCGAGCAGGAACGCGTTCGCCGTCCCAACGGCGACCGAGAGGAGCGTCACCCAGAAGGCGACCAGCACGCTCGTCGCAATGCTCTTCAGCAGCGGCGCGTCGGCGAAGAGGCCGGTGCGACCCTTGCCTCCATTGCCGAGAAACCAGTCGAGCGTGAAGCCGCGCCACGGCGGCGCCGGGTAGTTCGCGTCGTTGAACGCGAACACGGCAACGATGACGAGCGGGACGAACAGGAATACGAAGAACGCCGCGACGTAGCCCGCCGTTGCGTATTTCGACAAAGATGATCTCGGCAGCGACGGGATCAAGAGCGCCTCATCACGTCGCCGAACCGCTGGCCCGTGAGCGTGAGCCCGAGCCACACGATCGCCGTCGAAAGAACGAGGAGGAGGAAGCCGAATGCCGCGCCCTGCTCCCAGTTGAATCGCGTGATGAATTGCGTGTAGATCTGCTCGGTGAACCACAGCGAATTCTTGCCGCCCAACAGCGTCGGCGTCAGGTAGTTGCCGAGCGTCAGCATGAAGACGACGATCGATCCCGCGGCGATGCCCGGCGCTGCGTGCGGGACGATGATCTGGCGCAGAATCGACCAGCCGTTGCCGCCGAGGTCGTAGGCGGCCTCGATCAGCGAATCGTCGAGGCTCTCGAGCGTGCTGACGAGCGGAACGACCATGAACAGCATCGACGTGTAGACGAGGCCCACCAGGACCGTCGCGTCGTGGTAGAGCATCTCGACGGGCGCCGCGGTGATCCCGAGATCGACGAGCAGCCGCGGCAGCACACCCGATTCGCGCAGCAGGATCATCCATCCCAGCGTGCGCACCGTCTCGCTCACCCAGAACGGAATCAGGCACAGCACGAAGAGCAGCGACTTCGCGCGGCCGCGCGCGATCTTCGCGACGTACCACGCCACCGGGAACGCGATCAGCAACGTGCAGATGGTTGCCACGATCGACATCGTCGCGGTGCGCACGAACGTGCGCCAGTAGAGCGGCTCGTCGACGAACGTTCGGTATTGAGCGAGGCTCCACTCGTAGACGCGCGGCGCGACGCGCGCGCGCAAGCTGAGCACGGCGAGCTCGACGTGCGGCAGCACGATGAGACCGACGAGCCAGAGGGCCGCCGGGGCGAGCAGCAGGACGAGCGCGAGCCGCGCGCGGGCGGCGAACGGATCGGCGACGGCGCTAACCATGACTCGCCGCGCGGAAGCACACGGCGCGACGCGCGTCGAATCCGAATGCCACGCCCTCGTCGACGACGAGGTCGGCGAAGCGTCCGGTCTGCGGCAGCGCGATCCTCACCTCGGCGCGCGTCTTCTCCTCACGGACGAGCACCGCCGAGTTTGCCCCGTCGAAGAGCAGGCTTGCGACACGCCCCGAAAACCGCTGCGCGGCAGCAGGCAGCTCCGCCGCATCGCGTGCGAGATCGATGACCTCGGGACGGACGAACGTCTCGACCGCATCTCCGGCGCCGATCGTTCCGCTCGCTCGCGCCCTCACCGTGAGACCTTCGGCGGTCGCGGTCTCCACGACGTCGCCGTCGACGCGCGAAGCGCGGCCCGCGATCCGGTTGTTCGCACCGACGAACCCGGCGACGAACGCCGTCTTCGGATCGTAGTAGAGCGCCTGCGGCGTTCCGACCTGCTCGAAGCGCCCGGCGTTCATCACCGCGACGTGATCGGAAAGGACGAGCGCCTCCGATTGGTCGTGCGTGATGTAGACGAACGTCGTCCCGAAATCCGCCTGCAGCTGCTTCAATTCGATCTTCATGTGCTCGCGGAGCTTCAGATCGAGCGCGCCGAGCGGCTCGTCGAGGAGCAGCAGCGTAGGCTCGAGCACGAGACTTCGCGCGATTGCGACGCGCTGCTTCTGGCCGCCGGAGAGCTGATCGATCCGCTTGCTCGCCGCGCCCGGGAGTCCGACGCGTTTCAGCATCGTCTCGACACGGCCCGCGATCTCCGTTTTCGCGACGCCGCGGCGCGCGAGCCCGTAGCCGACGTTCTCGCCGACCGTCATCATCGGAAAGAGCGCGAGATGCTGGAACACCATGTTGACGGGCCGCCGATTCGGCGGAACGCCGCGCATCGACTTCCCGCCGATCCGTACGTCGCCGTCGTCGGGCGCGATGAATCCGGCGACCATCCGCAACAGCGTCGTCTTGCCGCAGCCCGACGGACCGAGGATCGAGAAGAAGCTGCCGTGCGCGACGTTGAGCGACAGCGCGTCGACCGCGGCGTGCGCGCCGTAGCGCTTGGTGACGCGATCGACCTCGAGGTCCTGCTGCAATTTCCCCTAGCTCGCCGCTTTCACGCGGTCGAGCACCTTGCCTTCGATATCTTCGATTCCCGGAGGCACAGCCGGATACCACTTGACGTTCCTCATCGCCGACTCGGGGAAGCTCTTCGCGAACTGCGCCTTGAGCTTCGCGTCCATCAGCTGGTCGGCGCCTTTCGACGCGGTGAAGTTGCCCGCGGACTTGGCGACCTTCGCCGCGATCTCGGGACGCATGTTGAAGTTTATCCACGCGTATGCAGCGGCGTCGTTACGGCCCTTCGCAGGCAGCGCGAACGTGTCGATCCATCCGAGCGCGCCGGACTTCGGTGCGATGTACTGGATTTCCGGGTTCTCGCTGTTCAGCTTCCAGCCCCCCGTGTCCCACATCATCGCGCCGACGATCTCGCCGCTGCGCGCGCCATTCAGCAGCTGATCCTTGTTGTCCCAGTAGAACTTGACGTTGCCCTTGCACGCGGCGAGCTTCTTGCCGACGTCTTCCATCAGCGCCGTGTAGGCCTTCGGATCGTTGTAGAGCGCGAACGGATCCTTGCCGCTCGCGAACGCGAACGCGAGCAGCGTCGGCCGCTTCAGCCGCATGCTGGTCTTGCCCTTGTACTTCGGATCACAGAGATCCCCGTAGTCGCTCATCTGCGCGAGCTTCGTGTTGACGACGAGGCCGTCGGTGCCCCAGATGTGCGGCAACCCGTAGACCTGGCCCTTGAGCGTCGTGTTCGTCTTCGTCGCCTCCAGCATCGACGGGATGAAGAGCTCGGTCTTGATCTTCGTCATGTCGATCGGCTTGTAGATGCCGAACTCCTGTTGCGGACCCGCGATCCGATCCTGCGACGGCTGCGCAAGATCGAACCCGGCGCCGCCGGTTGCGCGGAGCTTCGAGATCATTTCCTCGTTGTTCGAGAGCGTGATCTCGACGTCGATGCCCGTTTCCTTCTTGAACTGCGCGACGACGTCGGCGGGAACATAGTCGGCCCAGGTGATCAGGCGCAGCTTGTTGTCCTGGGCGAACGCGGACGCTGCAACGCCGAGGACGAGGCCGGCGGCGAGGAACGTACGGGTGAGTTTCATCAGAGCCTCCTGGCGGAATGAATTCGGCCGCCTTCGGGGCGGGCGGACGGACGGGAGCGGCAAGCTTACCGCATCCGCGCTCGCGCTGCGCAACGCAGACTACTGCAAGCTCGGCTTCTTCAGCAGATCGTCGCGATCTGCGGAGCGCACCTGCAAGTGGAGAGGCGTTCCTCCGCGCGCGAGCGTCAGCGCGATCTCGGTTCCCGCCGGACCCTGGCGCCAGATCTGTCGGAAGAGATCGGCGAGACTCGCGACCCGTTCGCCCGCAACAGCGACGACGAGATCGCCGGTCGCGATGCCGGCACGTTCCGCGGGGCTGCCCGCAGCCACGCCGTTGACGACGATGCGCCCCTGCGCATCGGCCGTGTACATGCCGAGCCACGGCCGCCGCGGGCCCTTCGCGCGTCCCGTGCGCAACAGATCGTCGAGGATCGGCTCGAGCAGATCGACGGGCACGAACATGTTTCCGTCGACGGTTTCGCCGCCCGACTTTTCCTGCAGAAGCAGAGAGCCGATGCCGATCAGCCGACCGTCGTCGTCGAGCAGCGCCGTTCCGCTCCATTCGGGGTGGGGCGGCGTCGCGAACAGTGCCTCGTCCAGCAGGTATTCCCAGTAGCCGGCGAATTCGCGCTTCGCGAAGATCTTCGCCTTGAGCGCATGCGGGCGTCCGCCGTGACCGACGACGATCACTTCGTCCTCCTGCTCGATGGTGGCCGCCGACCCGCGCTCGATCACGGGCCAACTCGCGCGGCCCAACGGCTGCACGAGGCCGAAACCGGTGGCGAAGTCGTAAGCGAGCGGATAGCCCTGCAAAACCGAGCCATCGTTCCCGGTGAGCCACACCGATGCCGCCTCAGTGATCAGGTAACCGATCGTGAGCACGAGGCCGTCCTCGCGAATCACGACACCGTTGCCGAGGCGCTCGGTGCCGAGGATCTGCGCAGTGAACGCGTCGTCGGGCACTTCGGCGCGCAGTGCGACGACGGCGTCGAGCACGCCCTTCAAGTCGAATCCGACCTCGCTCTGCGCGGGCTGAAGTTGCGGAGGGAACGACCAGCGATTCGATTCGGACACGAACGGGGACTCGGTTTGCGACGAACGCTCAATGTTACGCGCCTCGAGTTCGAAGCGGCGTGCGCAATTGGCCTCTTCCGACGAAATGCCTTGCCGTGCACCCCGAACTGCAGCGTATGCTAGCGAGCCGCCGCCGCAACCCGAAGTTCCCCGCAAGTGACCGCCTCCCGCACTTTTCGTCGACCGCATGATCCGCAGCAGAGCGCCGATTCGTCGCTGCTCCTTCGCTTCGTTTTGCTGTCGATGCTGTTGCACGCTCTGATGTTGCTCGTCTTCGGCACATCGCCGGCCGGACGCGGCGCTCAACGCGACGAGGGCGGATGGGGAGGTCTCGATGTCACGCTGCGGCGACTCTCGCCGGAGCCCGGTTCGGGAATCAGGCTTGCGCCCGGGGAAGAGACGACATCGCCTGGCACCGCTCTGCTGCGACGGCTGGGCATTGCGCCCGCGAAGCGCGCGACGCCCACACCGGGCGAAGCGCCGACACCCGGCGCAGCGCAGACGCCACGCGAACAACCGCAACCTTCACCTGCCTTACCTGCGGCACCACCGGCACCTGCTGCGGACACGCCCGCTGCCGGAATGCCTCCCGGCCCGGAAACGCCGTCCGAGGTTCCCGCGCCCACGCCTCCGCCACCGATGCCGTCGGCACCGCCGCAACTGGCTCCGATCACGCCGCCGATCGAACCGGCGGCCCGACTGCCCGAGCCAGCGCCTCCGAGCAGTGGTCCAACCGAATCGGCACCCAGACCTGCAGAATCTGCGTGGGCGCCGGAGCGTCCTGCACCCGCGCAACCTTCTTCGTTCGAAGCGCTTCCTCCTCTCAACCCGAGCGCGCCCGAAGTTGTCGATCGCCCGATGACGCCGGCAATCCCGGCGCCACCTAAGTTGGAGAGGCCTCCCGCGCCCGTCGAGCGGAAGATCGAGAAGCCTCCGGCACCGGTGATCGAGTCGAAGCCGCCGGAGGTTCCCTCGACGCCGGTGATCGAGTCGAAGCCACCGGAGGCTCCCGCTGCTCCGGCTCCCGCGGTTCCGGCGCGCGAAGTCCCGGCGCCGCCGCCCACGCCCGCGCCGATCGAGCGGACGACGCCTCCGAAGCTCGAGAGCATTACCCCGCCGAAGGTCGAGACTCCGACGCCGTCGACGCCCTCGAAGATCGAGCGTGAGATTGCACCGACGATCGAACCGCCGGTGCGCGAGGCGCCGACGCCGCCGGCGCCGGCGCCCGTCGAACGCATCGCACCTCCCAAGGTCGAGGCTGCGCCTATTGTCGAATCGCCGCCGCGCGAAGTGCCTGTCGTTCCGACTCCGCAAACTGTTGCGCCGGCTGCGCAACCAATTGCGCCCACCGCGCCGCCGAAGATCGAGCGCGAGGTCGCGCCCGCGATCGAAGCACCGCGCGAGAAAGCCGCGCCTCCGACGGCTCTTCCCGTCGAGCGGCCGACTCCGTCGGTCGAACGCGTAGCCCCTGCAGAGCGCGTCGCGCCGCAGAAGATCGAGCCGCAGATCGCCCCGGCGATCGAAACCCCTGCGCCGCGTCGCGCGCCGGTCGACAGCGGCACGACGATCGTGCGTCCGGCACCGCCGGCGATCGCGCCCGGAAAGATCACGTCGCAGCCGCCCGCGCGCACGGACGCTCCCGGCGAACAGGCGCCGCGGCTGCGCTTCGGCGCACCCGATCCAGGCGAGGAGCTCTTCAAGCCGGGTGGAACAGATTCCGCGCCCGCTACGGAGACGGACGACCCTCCGCACCTCGATCTCCAGGCAACGCGACAGCGGGCGCGCGATATTGCGAGCGGATCTGCGTACCGGGGCATCGCGCCGGTGATTCCGCCTCCGCCGCCGGTCGAGCGAAAGTCGAAGCTCGCCAACGCGATCGAAAAGGCGGCGAAACCCGACTGCGCTACTGCTTACTCGGGGATGGGACTCCTCGCTGTCGTGCCGCTCGCCGTGGCCACGGTGGGCGACGGCGGGTGCCGCTGGTAGCACGCGAATTTGTCAACATTGTTGACAAATTCGATCAGTGCACACGCAAAGCTCTTTCGAACAATCAGTGGACGCGCAAGTTCTTCCGAACGACGGGGCGCATCGCCTTGCGCCGCGCGACTTCGACGAAGCCGGCGCGATCGAACATCGCTTTCGCGCCGAACCACATGAAATCGTCGACGCTGCGCCTGGGTTTGTCGCAGGGGTAGGCCTCGAGCAACGTGACGCGCTGCTTCTTCGCCCACGCGATCGCGCCTTTGAGCATCTCCGCAGCGACGCCGCGGTGCCGCGCCTTGGCGTCGACGAAGAAGCAGATGATCGACCACACCGGCTTGTCGTCGACCGGCTTCATCACCGGCGAGCGCTTGAGCTTCGCGTAGTCTTCGCGAGGTCCGAGCGAGACCCAGCCGACCGGCTCGCCTTTCTCGTAACCGATCAGACCCGGTACGACGCCGCGATCGACGAGCGCCTTCAGCGCGCGCTTGTTCGATTCCGAATACGTGACACCCGCCGGCCGGTCGTGCTTGCCCGAGCGGCGATAACACATGCAGTAGCAGCCGCGAGCGATCGACGCCCCCGGACGACCGAACAGCTCGACGAGATCGCCCCACGTGTCGGGAGTCAACGGCTTGATGGCGATTCGCATGCATCCATTCTAGCGCTAACATGTCGCCATGCCGCACGATGCGCATGACGATCACAGCGAGCTCGGCGAAATGGACGTGCGCGTTCGTGCGCTGCAGAGCGTTCTCGCGCAAAAAGGCTACATCGATCCCGCGGCGCTCGATGTCCTGATCGACACGTACCAGACGAAGATCGGCCCGCGCAACGGAGCGCGCGTTGTCGCGCGCGCATGGACCGACCCCGCGTTCCGCGAGGCTCCCGATTGAGCTCGGTCGTCATCGCGCTGCTCGTGGTTGCCTGCGTGTTGAGTGGCGCATTGCTCGGGAGCTATGCTCGCTCGCGGCTGCCCAAGCATCACCTCGAAGGCGACACCCGCGACATCGTGAAAGCCGGCGTCGGGCTGCTCGCGACGTTGGCTGCGCTCGTCCTCGGTCTCATCATCGCGTCGGCCAAGAATTCCTTCGACACGAAAACCGACGAAGTGCAGAGCGCCGCCGTGAGGCTTCTGCACCTCGATCGCAGCCTGAGGCAGCTCGGCAGCGCGGGCGATCCGGCTCGCCAGGAGCTCCTGCAAATGGTCAAGCTGCGAGTGACCAAGGTGTGGGGGCGGCGCGACACGTCGCTCGCCGCACTCGCAACGATCGACACCAGGCCCACGCTCGAAGACCTGCAGGCGACGATACGAGCGATTCCTGCGAAGGACGAAATCGAGCGCAACGCCGTCGCCAAGGCGCTGCAGGCCACCGACGACCTTGCGCAGGTCCGCGCGCTCGTCATCGCTCATAGCGGCAGCGCGATCATCGTGCCGCTCCTGGTGGTGCTCGTTTTCTGGTTTACCGTCATTTCGGCAGGCCTGAACCTGTTCGCCGCGAGAAATGCCACCACGATGACGTTCAACATCGTGTGCGCATTGTCCATAGGCGGCGCGATCTTTCTCGTGCTCGAAATGGACCAGGCATTCGGCGGACTCATCTCGATTTCCGACTCGCCGTTGCGCGCCGCGCTTACAGCGCTCGAGCGGTAACGCATATGTATCCGCGCGCCGGTTGAGCGCGTGCGAAATTGCTAGCATCGTTTCAAGACACTCCCGGACGCACGATCGCGAGGAAACCGTCGATGGCAAAGAAGAAACCGCTGCCGCGTTCGTTGAAAATGAAAGCGCTTACCGCCGGCGCCGGAGGCGCGGCCTGCGGCAACCCGATCAATTTCACGATGCAGCAGCAGCAGCAGACGCAGTGGTGCTGGGCCGCCGTCTCGACGTCGATCAATCTCTACTACCATCCCGCGAGCGGACAGTCGCAGTGCGCCGTCGCGAATGTCGCGATGAATCAGACCACGTGCTGCCAGAACGGCGGCAGCGCGCAGTGCAATCAGCCCTGGTTCCTCGACCAGGCGTTGCAGATCGTCAACAATCTCAACGCGTGGAGCCCGGGGAAGGCGGCGCTTGCGGCGGTCAAGGCGGAGATCGACGCCTGCCGCCCGTTCTGCCTGAGGATCGCCTGGAAAGGCGGCGGCGGGCATTTCGTCGTCGTGCGCGGATATTCCTGGGCGGGGCTCAACATCGCCGATCCGTGGTATGGGAACTCGGTGATGAACTACTCTCAGTTTCCGTCCTACTACCACGGTGGCGGCACCTGGACCGACAATTACACGACACGGAGCTAGCGAGGACTGCAGATGCCGATCATCACGCCTGGTGCACCCCGCGGCGCGGCGGCCGTGCTGGCCGCCAACGTCATCGAGTTGATGCGGGCGAAGCACACCCCGCATGGCATGAAGGCGGCGGCACACCCCGAGCAGCTCGCGCACAGCGACCCGCATCCGGTTTACGTCGCCACACTGGACGATCTGGCCGCGGGCAAGCTGCTCGCCGCTGCGAAGCAGACAGGCTGGCGTTATCTGCTCGCGCAGAATGACGAGGTCGTCGGCGAAGCCGAGGTCGCCGCTGAGCGACCTGCGCCGAAGGGCGCCAAAGGGGCAAAGCGCGGAAAAAAACCGGGCCTCGTCTTTGCGGGCTTGACGCACGGTCCGTTCACCGACGCGACCGTCGACGGACTGCACGCGGCGGAGCGCTTGCCGCAGGTCGAAAAGGCCGACTACGAGCTGCGCCTGCTCAAGGTGCCGTCGGTTTACCTCGTGGCGCTATGGCTGCACAGCGCCAACGAAGACATCCTCGTCCCGCTCGGCCAACCGCCGGCGGGACTCAAGAAGAACAAGCCTTATACCGAAGCGAGCGTGATCCGCGCGCTGCGCCCGACCGTCGCGCGCACGAAGGAATTTCAGGACGCGTACGAAGCGTATCGGCCGAAGCGCCGCGCGAAGAAACGGTAACCCACCTCGCTTACTCTCGGCCTCCGTCACTCGCTCGGCATGGTCACTACCGAGTTGTCGGCCTCCCTCGCTCGTTCGCGGACGCGCCCTTCGGGCCTCGGCTCGACCTTCGGTCTCGCCCCGCTCACTTACTCGGCAATCGCCGTGCCCGAGCCGCCCATCTCGGCGGGAACGTCCTTCATCTTCGCCACGCCATCCCTGATCGGCAGCACGGTTTCCTGATAGTGGACGTGCACGCCGGGCTTGAACTTCAAGCTCGGGATGACGGCCGCGTAGACATCGGTGAGATTCCAATGCGGGTGCTCGGTGAAAAGGTGGCCGCCACAGCTCTTGCACCACTTGCGCAGACTCCTCGGAGTCTTGTTGTACGCGCCGATGTTGTCGGCACCACGCGTGATTTTCACCGCTTCGGGCTTCCACAACGTGAATGCATTCACCGGGCCCGCCGACCACTTCCTGCACGAATCGCAATGACAGTAGCCCATTGCGACGGGGTCGCCCGTGACGGTGAACTGGACTGCTCCGCAAAAGCACGATCCGTTATGAGTGCTGTTTTCCACTGATTTTCTCCTTTGCCTTGCTGCCCGCGATCGCGCGTGCGCACGGGCGAACCATCGCCGATTGACCGCCCGGCGTCTCCAATGAACCGGGATGCGTTGTATTCTATTCCTGTCGTCATTCTCTCGACCGATCCCATCTACCGGACCCGCCGTGAAACTCTTCCATTCGCCCCCCTCGCCCTTCGTGCGCAAGGCCCTCGTCGTCGCCCACGAGCTCGGCCTCCGCGACCGCATCGAGCTCGTGCCGGCCGCCGCGCACCCGATCAATCGCGACCGCACCGTCGTCGCGCACAATCCGCTGGGAAAGGTTCCTACGCTGCTCGCCGACGATGGAACGGCCCTATACGACAGCAACGTGATCTGCGAATACCTGAACGAGCTCGGCAAGGGAAAGATGATTCCGCCAGCCGGGTCGCTGCGCTGGACGGTGCTGACGGAGCACGCGCTCGCCGACGGTATCCTCGATGCGGCCGTGCTCGTGCGCTACGAGACGGTGCTGCGACCCGAATCGCTGCGCTGGAACGACTGGATCACGGGCCAGATGGAAAAGGTCACGAGCAGCCTCGAGCTGATCGAGCAACGAGCCGCCGGATTCGGCGATCGCGTCGACCTCGGCACGATCGCCATCGGGTGCGCGCTCGGCTATCTCGACTTTCGCTTCGCGTCCTTCGGGTGGCGCGACAAGCGCCCCAATGCGTCGGCGTGGTTCGAGCGCTTCGGGGCGCGACCGTCGATGGTCGCGACGCGGCCTACCGCGTAACGCGGCAGGGCACCGGCGTCAGCGCTTGACGTAGAGGTCCGGCCACTCCTTCTGCAACGCGGCGAGCTTTGGCAGGTCGTTGTGGACGATATAAGGCTGCGTCGGGTGCAGCGCGAGGTAGTTCTGGTGGTACGCCTCGGCAGGATAGAACGCCGGGAGCTTCGCGACCTGCGTGACGATCGGTGAACCGAACACCTTCGCCTTGTCGAGCTGCGCGACATAGGCTTCGGCGACGCGCTTCTGATCGTCGTTCATATAGAAGATCGCGGAGCGGTACTGGGTACCGACGTCGGGACCCTGGCGGTCGAGCTGCGTCG